>JBBIHZ010000007.1:11344-14471 GCA_037446735.1 Deltaproteobacteria bacterium | reverse complement strand
TGCTCAACGGAATAATCCACCATCCTGGACAGTGTCTGTTGATTTATAACCCGCTCAAAGCCCGCGGGAATTTCTTTGCCATGCCTGCACAAATACCTGTTGTTTATCTGCTCCAGGACGAAACGTCCGGCAAATCTGCCCGTAAACAACACTATAAAAAACAGCAAAACATTATTTTCCATAAATTTAACGCCGCGAATTATTCCAGACATATGCACGACGCAGTAATATATGGAGATGATAACACTCTGTCAAGATTTGGAATACGGGGTAATGCCGTGGATTCCACTTTGCCTCACAATATTTTCTCCATACCCCGGTTTCTTTGCTTGACAAGCAATATTAATTCTTCTATATTTCCAAAAAAAACAAAGGGCAATTATGAATATTTTCTTAATTCGCTGTGTTTGTTTTTCCTCTTTTTCACTGTTTCCCGCCGGGTGGAAGCAAAAATACGTATTCTTTCCAAAAAGCGACTTTTTTATTTTTATGCGTCCGGCGTCAACACTTTGCCTCGTCTCGGATATTATTGCTTAAAGATACGGCGCGTTTAAAATAAAATTTATTTAAAAGGAGGATACAATGACTACAAAAAGAAAAAGAACCACACACTACAGCGTCGCGGGAACAAAATTATACGCTGTACGCGATGCCAAAGGGCGCTTTGTCGATATCCAGACATACAAGCGCGCGCATTCCATGGACATGAAACGCAAGAGCAAAACGGAAATAGCGGCGGCAAAAAAGAAAAAATAATTATTAGAAAGCAGGAAATATTATTCGCAGGTTTGCCGCAAACTAGGCAAACACCGTTATCCAACGTTTTTTATTAAGAATTAGGAGGAATATATCATGGAGACATGGCTTCCGATCATCATTCAGTTAATCAGTGGTGCCGCGGGTGGCAACGCCCTGGGCGCGGCGGTAAAAAATTTATCATTAGGTAAGCTAGGTGACACGATTACCGGGCTTATCGGCGGTATCGGCGGCGCGCAACTTTTGGCCATTCTAGGAATTCTCACCGGTGGTGGTGGCATGGACGCGACGGCGGTAGCCGGCGATGTCGTGGGCGGCGGCGCGGGCGGCGCGGCGCTTTTGGCGATAGTAGGCGCGATAAAAAACGCCATGAGCAAGAAGTAATGACTTTTTTTCACTTTTACCTGAGAGCAGCCGTGACTGCTCTCAGGTTTTTTTGTATCTCTGATACTTCTGAATCTTTTCGGATTTGTTTATCGCGTTTTCAGAATAACGCCGACACTGTTTGATAATCGTTGGTTTTATTTAAATATTTGATAATATTGATGTTTTAATATCATTCTTCCTTTATTTTTCGATTTTCAATCCTTCCGAAAAGGCGTACAATATTAAAAAACACGTGGTTGTAAGTACCGATCAACCTTTTCCTTAATTATTATGGTCACGCATTATGACTGGCTCCGATATTTTAGTGGTCGTGCCGCACAGCGGGGTTACCATTCCGCCGGAAATTCCACCGGAAGACCTTTCCGATGATTTTCCCGTCCTGCTCAGAAATATCGACTGGTATACGCAATGGCTTTACGATTTCCGCGATATCCTGAGCAACCGGCAGATTGTCTTTCCCTATTGCAGCATTTTGCTCGAAGCCAACCGAGATCCCGCGGAAATTGAAGAAAGTGTCCCGCTCACGGACATCCTCGGCCAATCCGTCTATCGGACGGGATTTGAGCCTTCGCCGGCCATGCGCGCGTCACTCGCGGAAAAATATATTAAACCTTTTCACCGCGGCATCGAGGAAATTATTTCCGCGGGCGCCGGACTTATCTTTGACGGCCATTCCACCGTCACGGCGCGCGGCGTGGCGGACAACCAAATAGAGATAATGAACTACCAGCACACCGACCGCGATGACAAACCTCTTTATTACTGCCCCGATATCATCGTGGAAACATACGCCGAGGAGTTGCGCAGCCGCTTGCCGGAGGTGCTGATCACCGTTAACGCGTCTGAGTTTGTGAAAGTGCACGGACATATCTGCGCCGCGCATTCGGTCAATTCACTCAAGCGCGCCGGCACGCGCGCGCCGGCGTTCATTCAGGAAACAAACGAACGCCTGTATAAAAATGAAGACGGCACGCCGAACGTCGCGCAAATTAACCGTCTCAGACGCGCCTTTGCCGAAGCGCTGGCGCAAACGCTTCAGTCGCTGGACGAATCACGCAAAATAAAAATTATCAATCTGCATATCGGCAAGCAATCATTCAATTACGATTGCGGCCCCAAGGCCCTGCAGACTGTCATGAATTATTACGGTGAAGAAGCGGACGAAAATGATCTCATTGCCGAACTGAGCACCACCGAAGACGGCACGCCTCCCGAGGAAATGATCCGGGTGGCCAAGCAGCATGGTTATGTCGTGAAGTCGGGAACAAACTGGTCGCTCAAGCAGGTAAAGCAGTACGTCGATGAGGGGACGCCGGTAATCGTTTTGTTGCAGGCTTGGGCGGATCGGCACATGACCATCGACGACTGGCGGCGCGAATGGAATCAGGGACACTACGCGATTATTATCGGCGTCAACAAGGACATGCTGCTTTTCGAAGATCCGGCTTCCATCCGGCGCACCTGGCTGCGGGAAAGGGAATTTCTCGCCCGCTGGCACGATGTTCATCCAAAAACCGGTGAAAAATACGAGCATTTCGGCATGGTGCTTCTGGGCAAGCAGCCGGCGCTGCTGTCCTTTGACCACATGGATTGACCGCAATATCTTTTTACGCCATGAACTCCGCCAAAATACGTCGCTGGACTCCGCAGTCTAAAAGACGTATAATTATCCCTCTTGGGAGATTATGTATGAAAAAGATTTTCTTTTTATTTTTCGTCTTCTGCGTCCTGGCCTTAACGGGACCGTCTAGCGCCTGGGGTTTTTCCTTTAACGGACAGTCGGTTGTGGAGCGTTTTGTCGCTCAATCTTTGCGGATTACTCCCGCGGAAACACAGGCGGTAATCTTTCATCAGCGGCGCGCGCGCCAAATTCCGGAGCCGATTATTGAAGAAGAAACACTGGAAATAGCCGAAAAAATAATTTTCTCGCCGCTGGCGATGATTGAAAAATATAATCATCTCACTTTACTGCTTCTGACCAACA
>JBBIHZ010000007.1:0-11334 GCA_037446735.1 Deltaproteobacteria bacterium | reverse complement strand
GATTGCCGCGGCCTGAAAATCATTTTTAAAATAATCGTAAAAAACGCGCTTTTGACAAAAGCGCTCACATCTTTCTGCTGTCGTAGGCCCAGTGCAGGAGCGCCTGGCGCTGCCGGCGCCGGCAGTTGAGGTCTCCCGCCGGACAATTTTTTTTGAGTTGCCTGATGTGCCGTTGCATGGCTTGCCATCTTTTGATCTGCCGCGCGTCATCCGGGCAACGCCTGCCCATATAATAGCGGCAGTACCACTGAGACCAGCCGCGCGGGTCTTCGTGATAAATCCATCCTTTTTGCCGCCAGTAGGAAAGCGGCTTCGAGGCGTTCACGCCGAAACAATTAAGTTTTGGATCATGTCGCGCGGGGTTGAGCTTGGCGTTGGTGAACCATGATACGGGGAACTCCTTGCGGCAATCCGTCATATACTTGCCGCCAAAAATGCCCGCCGCCAGCATCTGCTTTGGCGTCAGCTGTGGCTTAAATTCCGAATCAAAATTTTTCCCGGCCGGCTCCGTCAAATAGTACCGGTAGTTCTTCTGCATTTTGTCTTTGACGATAACTAATTTTGGTTTCATCATGCAGATTATACTGAAGTCAAGACAGGCTGTAAATAAAAAAGCCGCGCTTTTCATCGGCGCGGCTTTTTCGATTTCTGCAACACTAATTTTTTACATTTTTTTCGCGGCTTTTTCAATAGCCTGTCTGATGGAATCAAGTTTATCCTGACCCATCTTAACCATGATTTGTATAACCAAGGTGCGCCCCAGAATATCTTCGGCGTAAGGAATGCTCGCGCGCGAATATTCTATTTTTCCCTTGTAGGAAGGATCGGTAAACGGATATTTTTTAGAAATGGCCGTGGAGCGAGCCAGAAAATGCTCCCAGTTGGGCACATAGTGCCAGAGATTATTTTTGTAACATACCGTGTCCACGCCTTCGGCGGCCAGAAGCTTCTGGTATTTTAACGCCTGCGCCTCTTCCGGTAGATTAAACGCCAGAAACGTGGCGGAGTCTCCTTCCGGATCCGGAAGCTCCCGAAACTTCACGCCCGAGACTTGTGCCAGCGCCTCTTTAATAGCTTTCTTGTTTTTTCTCTGCTCAGAGCAAACGTAATCAAGTTTTCTCAACTGCACCAAGCCTAAAGCGCCTTGCAATTCATTCATGCGATAGTTGAAACCTAAAATTGTTCTGCCCTCAAGCGCGCGGCTGACTTTCGGGTTATGATCATGGCCGTGGTCGTGATACCACTCAGCGCGGTGATATAAATCCTTGTTGTTGCTGATGACCATCCCGCCTTCACCGGTGGTAATAGTTTTAACATAATCAAAACTGAAGCAACCCATGTCTCCAAAGGAACCGAGTTTTTTGCCTTTAAAGCTCGCGCCGCAGCCCTGCGCGTTGTCTTCCAGCACCAACAGTTTGTGTTTCTTCGCTTCTTCCAGTATTTTATCGATCCGGGCGGCGGAACCGCACATATGCACGGGGATGACCGCTTTGGTATACGGGGTTTTCTTCCTGGCGATTTCCTGCGGATCCAGATTGAGCGTATCGTCAATGTCAACCATAATCGGAACCGCGCCCACTTCCAGAACCGCCTCGTAAGTCGCTAAAAACGTAAAAGCGGGAACCAGAACATCATCGCCAGGGCCGACATCAAGTGCGGTGAGCGCCACCTTCAACGCGGCGGAACCGGATGTTACGCCTAACGCGTAGCCAGCGCCGCAGTATTTCGCGAACGCTTCTTCAAATTCACGGACTTTAAACATGCCTTTGCGCTGAGTGTCGAATCCATAGCGCATCAGCACGCCTGTTTCCAATATCTCCACAACCTCTTTGATTTCTTCCTGACCGATTAATTCCGCACCCGCCATTTTGTCCTCCTAAGCACCGCCAAATAAATTTTTCTTGTTTTATAATGCCTGCGCGTACATCGCGATCGCGTCGTCTTTGGTCACTTTGCGCGGATTATTTTCCAACGGCCGCGCCACGGTAAGCGCCACATCGGCCAGATCCGGAAAATCTTTTTCCGTTATGCCGAAATCCGCCAGCGACGCGTGAATGCCGCAATCTTCAATCAGCGCCTCCACGGCATCAAGCGCCAGATACGCGGCCTCGCGCGCGGGCAGTCCATCCGTGTTTTCGCCCATCGCCTCGGCGATATCCGCGAATTTCTCCAGCGCGCCGGGAAGGTTGAAATTCATCACCGCCATCAGCATCATCGTGTTGGCCAGACCATGCCCGATGCCGTATTTACCGCCCAGCGGGTAAGAAAGAGAATGCACCGCGGTCACTCCCGCGTTGGCCAATCCAATCCCCGCGTATACGCTCCCCAACAGCATTCTTTCGCGCGCGGTCAGATTTTTTCCGTCATGCACGCAGGCGCGCAGATTTTTGGCAATCAAGGCGATCGCCTGCAGAGAAACCAGTTCGCTCATGGGCGAAGAGTTTATCGACGTGTAAGATTCAATGGCGTGGCACAAAGCGTCCAGCCCCGTCTGCGCGGTGGGCGCGGGCGGCAGGCTCAGCGTGAGCTCCGGATCCAAAAGCGCCAACTCCGGATAAAGATGCACGCTGTTCATTCCTTCTTTCTTTTTCAAATCCCTGCGGATAAAAACCGCCGTAAAAGTAACTTCACTGCCGGTACCCGCGGTAGTGGGAATCATAATTTTGGGCAAGCCCGGCCGCGGCACTTTTCCGAGCCCCAGAAAATCCGTCGCTTTCGCGTTATTGGCCGCGATTACGGAAATGGCTTTGGCCACATCCATGGCGCTGCCGCCGCCGATACCGATAACCGCGTCATTTTTATTTTTCAAGGCCAGCGCCGCGCCTTCGTCGGCCAGTTCAATCGGCGGTTCCGGTTCCACTTTATCGTAGATGCTGAACTTAATGTCCGCGGGCGCGAGGATGCCTTCCATTTTTTCACGAAAAACGGCAGATAGGTTTTTGTCTATAACCACCAGGGGATTTTTCGCGTTTAACTCTTTGGCCTGACCGGCTAACTGCCGCAGCGCGCCACAGCCAAAAACGATTTTTTTCGCGCCGGTAAAGGAAAATATTTTTTGCATGTTGCACCCTCCGCTATTTTACCGTTATTATTATAAAAACATCGCCTGGGGAAACGCTCCTCTGGCATGGGCAATCCCTATGAGAACAGGCCCCTAAAGTCAAGTTTTTTTCTGGCTTGTATACCAGTCAATCTGCCGGCAGACGCCTCTGATTATTTTTACGTCGCGTGCCAAAAGTGTGGTACGGCTGAAAAATTTTCTCAGGTGCATCATCCAGTACTCGGGATTCTGCGGGTTTAAAAAGCCAACTTTCGTCAAGAGCGCTTTGAGCTGTTCATACATTCCCTCCAGCTCTTCTGAGCGCGCGAGCTTGGACGGCGTTTCCGCCGGACGTTCCAGCGAAGCAATAAATATTTCATAACAAAGAACCATCACCGCGTGGGACAGGTTCAGTGAGCGAAACGTCCGCGCCGTCGGTATAGTGACCACGGCATGGCAGAAGCGCAGTTCGTCATTGCTCAGCCCTTTGTCTTCGGGGCCGAAAAGCAGTCCGACCTTATTCTTCTGGGAAAGCGGGACAATTTTTTCCGCCATTTGCCGTGGCGTTAAAAAAGGCCCGCGCGCCGCCCCTTTTCTGGCCGTCGTGCCGACAAGATAATTGAATCGTCCCAGCGCGGCTTTAATATCGTCCGCATATTTTATTTTTTCCACGATATCCGCCGCCAGATGCGTGGAACGGGTTTTCACCTCCTTCTGGTCATACTCCTCCTGGCTGATGACGATTATTTTGTTGATGCCCATATTCTTGGCCGCGCGCGCTACGGCGCCTATATTGCCCGCGTATTTAGGCTTTTGCAGCACAATGCTGATATTGCTCAGCTTCACTGTTTCATTCATCGTTTATATGCCTCCTTCTTCAGTTTCCGCGGCTATAAATACGTTGAAACGTTTAATTTATTTGCCGAGTTCATTTCTTTTTGCTATTCAAATCTTTATGGACAAAAATTTGTTTCAACAACAGGCGCGACAGGCTGGCGTGACGCTCAGCGACGCGCAGTTGAATCAATTTGCTCTTTATCACAAGGAGCTGTTATACTGGAACGAAAAGATCAACCTTATCTCCAAAAAATCGGCCCAGGACATTACCGGCCGTCATTTTATGGATTCGCTTTCCGTGGCGCGTTTTATTGACCGGCCCGACGCCCGTATTTTGGATATCGGCTCCGGCGGCGGCTTCCCCGGCATCCCTCTCAAAATCGCCATGCCAGCGCTGGAAGTGCATTTGTTGGAGAGCAACCGCAAGAAAACGTCTTTTTTAAAGCATATCATCAGACATCTGAATTTGGCAGGAGCGCAGGTTATTCATGAGCGCGCCCAAAAGGCGGCCGAGGATAAAAAACGTATTGACTCTTTCGATTACGTCGTCTCACGCGCCGCTTTTCACCTGGCCGATTTAGCCATGCTCAGTGCTTCTTTTTTGACGCCGGAAGGAAAATTTATCGCTATAAAAGGCGTAGATGTGGAAAGCGAAGTTATCCACTGTGGTAAAAATGCAACAGTTGCTAAAATTTTTGAATTAATTCGACATGATATCGATCTTTATCCCCAGGGTAAAAATAGCGTAATTATTGTGGGAAAAAAGATTAAAAAGGCTAAAAAAATCTTCTAAAAAGGGTTGTTTTATGGTAGTGGTTACCGCAGTTTTTCCCAACGATATCTCAGGAAGATATTAAGCCAAATAATGAGTAAAATTGTATGTATAGCCAATCAAAAAGGCGGCGTGGGCAAAACCACTACGGCAATTAATCTGGCTTCTTCTTTGGCGGCGGCGGAAAAAAAAACATTGCTCATTGATGGCGATTCTCAGGGCAACGCGACCAGCGGCATGGGGATTAATGATAACGGTAACAATCTCTATCACGCGATGATCGGCCAGTCCCAGCTGGAAGAAGTAATTCAGCCGACGAACATACCGCATTTGGATATCATCACCTCCAATCAGGATTTAATCGGGGTGGAAGTGGAATTTATCCACATTGAGGATAGAGAAAAGCGGCTGCGCCATTTGCTCAAAGCGCTGGCCAGGCCGTACGATTTTATTATTATCGACTGTCCGCCTTCGCTGGGTTTTATGACGGTAAACGCTCTGGTGGCGGCGGATTTTCTGATTGTGCCGCTGCAGTGCGAATATTTCGCCATGGAGGGATTGGGATATCTGCTTAACACCGTGCGGCTGGTCAAGGCGAAACTGAACCCCGATCTGGCGCTGGGCGGGATATTGCTGACAATGTTTGACCCGCGTAATTTGCTTTCGCACCGGGTCACGGAAGACGTAAAAAATCATTTTGGAGAAAAAGTATTCAAAACGATCATCCCGCGCAATGTGCGGCTTTCGGAAAGCCCCAGTCACGGCTTGCCGATTATTCTTTACGATATAAAATCTCGCGGCGCCGTGGCTTACATGGAACTGGCGCAGGAAATTATCAAAGGGGGACTCTAAAACATGGCGCAAAAAAACGCCCTCGGCAAAGGACTGGGTGCCATTTTTCCGGACCTGTTAAACGATCTGGATAAAAAGGCATCGGCGCACACCTGCGGCATTGAAGAGTTGCATCCCAACCGTTATCAGCCGCGCAAAACCTTTAACGACGAGGAGCAGAAAAAACTCGTCGCTTCCATAAAAACCAGCGGCATTATTCAGCCGATTGTCGTGCGCCGTTCGGGCAAAGGGTATGAAATTATCGCCGGGGAGCGCCGCTGGCGCGCGGCGCAGGCCGCGGGGCTGAAAGATGTCCCGATTGTTGTGCGCGAAGCAACGGACCGGGAAGCGGCGGAAATGTCCTTGATTGAAAATATTCAGCGCGAGGAACTAAATCCTCTGGAGGAAGCGGCGGCGTATGTCACGCTGACGGAAAAATTTTCTCTGTCCCAAGAGGAAATCTCCACGCGCGTGGGCAAAGACCGCTCTACCGTCGCCAATACCATACGCCTTTTGAAGCTGCCGGCAAAGATCAAGGCGGCGCTGACGGAAAAAAAGATAACCGCCGGGCACGCGCGCTGTCTTCTGGCCTGTGCTTCCACGGAAGAGCAGGTTTCCGCGCTGGACGCGATTATTAAAAGAGACCTTAATGTCCGGGAAACAGAGCGCCTGATTCAAAAACTCAAGAAAGCGCCCGCCGATAAAAAACGGGTAGCCAAAGACCGCTTCCTGAGTGACCTGGAAAAAGCGATAGGCAAGAAGCTGCAGACAAAGGTGGAAATCAAGGGCTCTCCGAAAAAGGGCGCCATTGAGGTCAGATACGCTTCCATGGACGAATTAAACCGGCTGTCCGGCCGCATCCTTGACGAGTTAGACTAAGAAAGTTTTTGTTAACAAATGTTGATAACCCTGTGGAAAAAAGGCGGTTAAGTGGAATCTGTTTGGGAAAAAACTACTAAAATCATTCAGGAAAAGCTCAGCAAACAGAATTTTGACACCTGGATTAAACCCATCAAAATGTCCGCGATGGAAGATAAGTGTGTCCAGTTGAGCGTGCCTAATAAATTCTTTCGGGATTGGCTCATGGATAATTATTTGTCAACCATCAAGCAGTCCCTGCAAAACGTTGTCGGCCTGGATGTGGAGGTCGATTTTATTCTGGAAAAAAATCATGGCCACGCGACGGATAAGGCGCCTATCAACCCCGTTCAGCCGAAAACAACAGCCGGCGCCATCGCTGCGATGAAAGGCAAAAATAATCTATCCCTGAACAGCAACTATACTTTCGAAAGATTCGTCGTCGGCCCCTGCAATCAGTTCGCGCACGCCGCTTCCATCGCCGTGGCCAAACAGCCGGCAAAAAACTATAATCCGCTTTTTATTTACGGCGGATCGGGGCTGGGCAAAACTCACCTGCTCAACGCGACTGGTCTTCTGACGGCAGCGGCTCATCCGGAATTGAACATCATGTATGTATCCGCCGAAGAATTCATGAATGAAATGATTAATTCCATTCGTTACGACCGCATGCCCAAATTCCGCGAAAAGTACCGTAATATCAGCTGTCTTTTGATGGACGATATTCATTTTCTGGCCGGCAAGGAAAGAACGCAGGAGGAGTTTTTTCATACTTTTAACACGCTGCATGACTCCGGCAAGCAAATCGTTGTTACCAGCGATAAATTCCCCAAAGATATCCCCAACCTGGAAGGACGGCTCCGTTCGCGTTTTGAGTGGGGTTTAATCGCTGATATTCAACCTCCGGAAATAGAAACTAAAATCGCCATCATCGAAAAAAAGATGCAGGAAAATCAGATTAATCTGCCCTCAGCCGTCGCCCACTACATTGCTTCGCATGTGGAATCCAATATACGCGAACTGGAAGGATTTCTCGTCCGTATCAGCGCTTATTCCTCCCTGACCGGCAGGGAAGTAGATCTTGATCTGGTTAAAGAAGTGCTGAAAAACCTGGTAAAGCACAACGGCAATCAGGAAATCAGCATCGAGGAAATTCTTAAAACGGTTGCCGCCAAATTAAACGTAAAAATTTCCGATATCAAGGCGCATAATAAAAATAAAAACATGGTATTTGCCCGGCAAATAGCCATGTATCTGGCGCGTAAGCTGACACACGCTTCTTTTCCGGACATCGGGCACAAAATCGGGGATCGTGACCATTCCACGGTTATTTATGCGACCAATAAAATCGCCGGTAAAATAGAAGCGGATGCCAAGTTGAAATCATTAATTCAGGACATGGAAAATATTTTAATAAACAAAGCGTAATTTTATGTCTATAGGTTTATCAACATAATGTTTTTTTATAAATTATTAAAAAAACTAAATAAAAACTTATTTTCCACATATCAACAGGCGTTATTACTATTACTATTTTATATATATAAAGAAAAATAATTCAATATAAAAGGGGAGGATTCTTATGCAGCTCAATATAAACAGAAACATCTTTTTAGATGGCATTCAGAAAACTTTAGGTATTGTTGAGAAAAAGACCACCTTGCCCATTTTAAACAATCTTCTTTTAAAAGCGGAAAAAAACAAATTGAAGATAATCGCCACCGACCGGGAAATAAGTTTACTTTCAGACTATGACGCGGAAATAAAAGAAAGCGGCGAGATAACCATTTCCGCGAAGAAGCTTTATGAAATGGTGCGCGAAATTCAAGGAGAGACCATTAATCTGGTTTGCTCCAGTAACGTCGTGAAAATAACCTGTCAGCGGGCGATGTATAAAATACCGGGCCTGCCGGCGGAAGATTTTCCTGATGTTTCAGATGATCGTAATATTCAGTTTTATAATATTCAGGGAGTAATAATTAAAGAATTAATCAATAAGACGTCTTTTGCCATGGCGCTTGATGAAATGAGAAAAAATCTCAACGGTGTGTTGCTGGAGAGCATTACGGACGGAGCCGATAATTTATTGCGAATGGTCGCCACGGACGGACATCGTCTGGCAATGGCCAAAAGTGTTTTTAAAGAGCCGCTGTTGGCTACCGGAAAAGGGATTATTATTCCCCGCAAGGGATTGATGGAAATTAAAAAAATAGTTGATGAGGAAGAAAATGTAAAAATCGGACTTAATAAAAACATGTTTATCGTGAAAACGGGAAACACGATTTTAAAAGTCAGCTTGGTGGACGCCGACTATCCGGATTATAAAAGAGTGATACCGATCGAAAAGGGCATTAATATTACCTTGGATAAGGAATCTTTTTTACACGCTTTGAGAAGAATGAATGTTGTTTCTTCGGAAAGATACGGCGGAGTGATTCTTGCTTTTTCCGAGGGAAAACTGACGCTCAATTCCACCAATCTGGACGTGGGAGAAGCGACGGAAGAAATAGACATCACCTACACAGGAGAAGATGTGGACGTTGGTTTTAACGTCAATTATTTAATTGATGCGATATCAGTGATTAATCAGGATAAAATATTAATGGAGATTGGTCTGGGCATTAAGCCATCGGTGATTAAACAGACACAGGGTGATGAATATATCTGCATTGTGATGCCATTGAAAATTTAGAAAACATTACAAGGGAGCTATAAGAAATTTATGCCGCATAAATATGATGCCGACAGTATTAAGGTTTTGGAAGGTCTGGAGGCCGTCCGTAAAAGGCCGGCCATGTATATTGGTTCAACCGGGAAAGACGGGTTGCATCATCTGGTATATGAAGTGGTGGATAACAGCATAGATGAAGCTTCGGCCGGATACTGTGACACAATTACCGTAAAAATCAGAGTGGATAACAGCGTTGTTGTGGATGATAACGGACGCGGTATTCCCGTGGGGATGCATAAAACCGAAAAGGTGTCCGCCGCGGAAGTTGTGATGACCAAACTGCATGCCGGCGGAAAGTTTTCGCACGATGCCTACAAAGTTTCCGGCGGCCTGCACGGCGTAGGCGTGTCGGTTGTCAACGCTCTTTCCAAAAAATGCGAGCTGGAAGTGCGCCGTGACGGCCATGTATATCGCCAGACTTATAAATACGGCGTGCCGGAAAAACCGCTGGAAGTGGTGGGAAAAACAAAAGGGCACGGAACGAAAGTCACTTTTTTGCCGGATGATAAAATATTTGAAGAAACGGAATTTAGCTTTGACGTGATTTCCAACCGTTTGCGCGAGCTCGCCTTTTTGAATTCCGGCGTAAAGATTATATTGACGGATGAACGCACGGACAAGAAAAATGAATTTTTTTACAAGGGTGGCATCGTTTCCTTTGTCGAGTATATCAACCGCAATAAAAAAGTTTTACATAAACATCCTATTTACGTGTCCGGCGAAAAGGAAGACTGCTTTGTGGAAGTAGCCCTCCAGTATAACGAAACCTATCTGGAAAACATTTTTACTTTCGCCAACAGCATCAATACCACGGAAGGCGGCACGCATTTAATCGGATTCCGCTCCGCGCTGACGCGCGTGTTCAACAATTACGCGACGAACAGCAAGCTGATTAAGGACGGTAAAGAATCACTGCGCGGCGAGGATCTGCGCGAAGGACTGGCCTGCGTCATCAGCGTCAAGGTGCAAAATCCGCAGTTCGAAGGACAGACCAAAACAAAACTCGGCAACAGCGAAGTGCGCGGTCTGGTGGAAGGAATTGTTTACGAGAAAATCGGCAGCTTTCTGGAAGAAAATCCCTCCATCGCCAAGCAGATTCTCAATAAGTGTGTGGAAGCCGCCCGCGCGCGCGAGGCGGCACGCCGCGCCCGTGAGTTGACCCGGCGCAAGAGTGCTCTGGAAGTGGGCGCGCTGCCCGGAAAGCTGGCGGATTGCCAGGAAAAAGACCCGGCGCTGAGCGAAATTTATCTGGTCGAAGGAGATTCGGCCGGCGGTTCCGCCAAACAGGGGCGCGACAGAAAAAATCAGGCCATTCTTCCCCTTCGCGGCAAGGTGTTAAACGTGGAAAAAGCGCGTTTTGATAAAATGCTGCAAAATGAGGAAATCAAACTGATTGTGACGGCGCTCGGCACAGGCATCGGCACGGACGATTATGATGTCAGCAAGCTGCGCTATCACAAGGTGATTATCATGACCGATGCCGACGTGGACGGTTCGCACATCCGTACGCTGCTTCTGACGTTCTTTTTCCGCCAGATGCGCGAACTCATCGAGCGGGGATATTTGTATATCGCGCAGCCGCCGTTGTTCAAGGTGGTGGATAAAAAAACAGAGCTCTACATACAAAACGAAGAGAAGATGAGGAACTATATTCTGGAAAACGGCGTGGCGAAAGTTAATTTAACCATGGGCGACGGCAGCCGTTTTCCCGCCACCGGCAGTAAACTGCTGGGACTGATTAAAAAGATTATGCGCATCGAGGACCTGCTGGACCGTTTTGAAAAAGAAAAACGCGACCGGTTCGTCCTGCGCGTGCTGGCGGGGGATCCCGCGCTTAAGGAGAGCACTTTTAAGAACGATAAAAATCTTCAGGCCATCGCCAAACGAACAAGCAAGGCGCTAAACGGCAATGTCACCGGCTTTAAGCTCAAGCAGGATAAGGACGAGGGCGTTTACGAAATAATTTTTGACCTTAAGAAAAACGGCCACACGGTGAC
This sequence comes from Deltaproteobacteria bacterium, assembly GCA_037446735.1. Lineage (GTDB taxonomy): Bacteria > Desulfobacterota > Syntrophia > Syntrophales > Smithellaceae > UBA4810. Next base: position 268 of record JBBIHZ010000007.1, on the reverse strand, counting down.
CACGACCATGGATGTGGAAACATTCCGTTCGCCGCAATTCGCGGAAATCCGCGCGCTTTTGGAGCAGGTTTCCATCCTGGGCGAGCCGCCCTACCGCGATATCGCGGAAGATCAGAAAAACCCGGTGATTCTGGAGAGTACCAAGGCGCTGGTGGAGCACATTTTGAACGCCGGCAAAAAAGGAATAGGGCTGCAGCGGTACAAAGGTTTGGGTGAAATGAATCCCGAACAGCTCTGGGAGACGACGATGAATCCAGAGAAGCGCACG
>JBBIHZ010000006.1:12597-18803 GCA_037446735.1 Deltaproteobacteria bacterium | reverse complement strand
ATGACCAGGGAAAGCAAAAAACCTGCGTTGACGACGGCCCGCTTTATGATTCGCTTAAGCCTTAAAAAAGGAAGATCTAAAAAAGAATGTATCCAACAGAAAATATATTTAAATGTTTGAAGTTTGAATTATTTTCGGCAAAAATATCGACAGTATTATTCAGTGGTTCTATATGAACACTCACTAATCGCAGCGAAAAATTATATGGAGAAAAAATCAAATGATCGTTTAATGACTGGTGGCGATGAAGACTCACAGGAGAGCCGCACTGCTGATCGGATGGGTTGAGGTAAAAAAATACTGGTGAAAATAAAAAGTTGACGGTTTTTCGCGGTTTTGGTATTGTCCTGCCCCGTTAAGAAGACGATATAACAAGAAAATATCAAAAAAGTGCGGATGCGGGATTTATTAATCCCGGGAAAATAAAATATAAATCAAGAGAATAATTATGCTGACATTTGTGACAATCATACATGTTTTCGCCTGTTTCATACTTATTATGGTAGTTCTTTTGCAGGCGGGTAAAGGTGCCAATATGGGCGCGGCATTCGGCGGTTCCAGCCAGACGGTTTTCGGCTCGTCGGGCGCGGGCACTTTCCTGGGCAAGCTGACCGCCACCGTGGCGATAGTTTTTATGCTGACTTCTTTATCGCTGGCCTATATGGCCACCAAAGGCAGCTCTTCCGTTGTGGAACGCGCGGGCGCTCCCGTAACGCAGCAGGAAACGATGCCGACAACGCTTCCGGACACAGTACCACCGCCCGCGGCTCCTGTAGCGCCAGCAGCGCCGGCGAAAAAATAATCTCTCCCATGCCGAAGTGGTGGAATTGGTAGACACGCCATCTTGAGGGGGTGGTGGGTTACACCCGTCCGGGTTCAAATCCCGGCTTCGGCACCATTTATTTACTCATCATTTATTCCAGGAAAATTAATCGTCAGGCGCGGGAGAAGACCGTAAGCCGAGTTCTGTTTCGCGCTCTGGTTACCCGCGGCGCGACGATGATCATTCATCTGGGACACAAGTTGCCCTGCGCCTCTAGCGACTCTACCCGAGAACATCGGACGGGCCGCCCTCAAACGTTCTCCTATTTGGTCTTGCTCCGGATGGGGTTTACCATGCCTTCCCCGTCACCGGGAAAGCGGTGAGCTCTTACCTCGCCTTTTCACCCTTACCCCGCTTGCGCGGAGCGGTATGTTTTCTGTGGCACTTTCCCTGGGGTCGCCCCCGGTCGCCGTTAGCGACCATCCTGCCCTGCGGAGCTCGGACTTTCCTCCGGCAGCTCAAGTCTGCCGGCGATCATCTGGTCTTCTCCGGCCTGAATTGTAGTTTACACTTGATAGCAATTCGTTGCAAGCTGTCTTCTGGCCGCAGGCATCTTGAGCCCCAAAAGGATTGACATAAAATGTTTTCTGCCTATACTTAAAAGCAAAAGCATTATTGAACGTATAAGTTTGATAAAGGCGAGTTTTACCCGCTTAAATTACCGCGCCGATAATGATTTTAGGGCCAGTTAAAGAAAGGAGAAGAAAAATGAAGGGAAAGAATAAAAGAATAACCATCTTTATATGCTTATCCCTTTTTATTATCCTCATGACCTTTTTTCTTCTCTGGGGATGCAAGGGCGCAAACAAATTAAATCCGGATATTGACACCCCGCAGATGGTGGTCAATCCCGATGCCATCCGCCTGGGGGTCGCGCATGTTACAGGCACGGATATTGTTTTTGAAGGATCGGGCTTCCAGCCGGAAGATTCCGTTTTCATCATCCTGATCGGCCCCGATAATACACAGGTGGTGATTGCCGATGGCAAAATCTATCGGGACGGAACTTTCCGGGCCCAAGCAACACCTCTGGCCAAGATCACCGGCATATTAAAAGCGAACATCACCGGCACTTATAACGTGGACGGGACATACAATCAGATTCTGGTTATCACGCGGGACCCAATCCCGCCGGGTGTGTATACGGCACACGCGCACGGAATGATTTCGGACCAACACGCGGAAACAACATTTACCATCCGCAAGCCTTCGCTTACTGACCGGATGAAGGACTGGCTGGGCGTAAAAATGGGCAAGATTCAGCTCAAAAAGGATTAATCCAAGTTCGGACTGATATATAACATAAGCAAAAAAAACCGCGGGCTGGCAAATGGCAGAGGAAAAAATCAAACAAATTCTGATTAACGGACGCATGGTCGGCATTACCGGCTGGGAAGAGGCGCAGCAAAAAGTCGCTGATGCGCGCAGCACAAAAAACGAGAAGGATTTAAAAGAAGCGCTGCTTTCGGCAATCGCCGGCAAAAATTATATCCCCGCCGCCCTGCGGATCGCTGTTTTAGGCGCTGGTTGCGCGCGCTGCGGCCAGATGGAGGACGATGTGCGGGAATTACTGGCGGAAATGAAGATAGCTGCTGACTTGCAGCATATCACCGACGCAAAACAGATTGCCGCCTACGGAGTAATGGGCGCTCCCTCTCTGGTTATTAATAATAAGGTTGTCTCCGTGGGAGAGGTGCCACCGAAAAGTAAAATCCGTCAATGGCTAATTGAAGCTTACCCACCGCCCCAGAAGGAAAGTTGACCTCTTTTATAAATATAGTGCTGTTATTTCTGGCAGGTTGGACAAAAATAAGTTCCCCGCCCGGACTGTTTGACACGGCGCACAGTTGTGCCGCAAAAAGGGCAGGGGCTGCCAGCTTTGCCGTAAACAGTCAGCTCGTGCTGATTCTCGCCTTTCCGGCCGTATAAGTCGCGCCAATCGGAAATTGACGTGCCTCTTTTCATAATCGCCTTCTTCAGGACGGATTTTGCCTGACGCATCATCTCTTGCCACTGCGCGCTTGTCAATTGACTTACTTCCTTTTCCGGATGAATGCCGCAGCGATGCAGAATCTCACAGGCGTAGATGTTGCCAATGCCGCAAATCGCGTTTTGATCCATGAGCAACGCTTTTACCTTAATTTTACGTCTGCCGTGGCGCTGCATCAACTTTTCCAGGTGAAAATCACCAAAAATCTCGGCGCCAACGCTTTCCGGACACTTATTGGTTACTTTAATTGTGGCAAACCGGCGCGGATCGGATAAAAAAACCTCTCCGCCTTCCAGGCTCATCTGCCAGCGGGCGTATCGGGGCATTGAAGCGTCCGTCTGCCACAAAAGCCTGCCTGTCATGCGCAGATGAACAAGCAGATAATAGCCGCCATCAAGTTCGATGCCTACTGTTTTGCCCCGGCGGCGCACGTTCATCACTGTTTTGCCGCGCAAAGTACCGAGCCGCGGCAATTTTTTATCAAATATTCTGGTTTTTATAATTTTTTTGCCGCTGATTTCCCGCCGCAACTGCCGGCACAATGTCTCTACTTCAGGTAATTCAGGCATTTTTAATATACTTTGGCGCCTCCGGACCGCTTATTTGAACTTCTGATCTGCTTGTTACTAGAAATAATTTCCTTTGACCATCTGTTTTTTATTAAAAAAAGGCCTGCGCCGTTTTTATTTACCTGAATTAAACCATCTTTGCCGGGCTGCAAACGCGTTTTTCAAAAAAATTAATGCTCTCCGCGGTGAAAACTGCCGGGCGTAGGCGCTTTCCGCGGCTTGATGCGCGCGAAATTTATCCCCGCGGAGCGTTCATACACAAATTTTTTGCTCAGAATGGCGTTTCTACCGCGCGCGCAGCCCGAAAATTTCTTATTCAAGCCGCGAGACGACCTTTTAACCCGTACTTTTGTATAGTGATGGAGCGCAAAGACCGTCTTTTAGTGATGACGCGCGCTGATTTTTGCCTAATTTACCATCAACGTACGAAAAAAATCGGCGTGTCGCGCCATCATCACGCTCAAAACGGCGTATTCGTCCCGTGGAAAACTTTACGGAAGGTAAATCAACACGACGAAAAGGCGGAAGCGCGCGCTCGTCATGATCCGGATCATGAGCCGCATATGAAAAAAATTTTCATTTTTTGAAAAAAAATGTTGACAAATTTTTTTATTTCCTTACATTCAGTAATTAAGTTTGAAAAATTTTTTGCAATAAAAAAATTTTGGAGGATGCAATCCTCGAGAAGGAGAAAAAAAATGGAAAACGAGACCCTGTTCAATGAGGAGGCCGAGCCTCCTGGTCGCAAGACCGGTCTTGTTAAAATGGAAAATGAAGTGATCGACTTTTCCTCGCTGGTCGCGTCCGCTCCGCAGACACAGCCGGTGAAACAAAAGTCCGACAGAATTTTATTTCCTTTTAAAGATTCCGCCCGCGCGCGCTTCTTCCGCAAAAAATATTATCCCGACATCACCCGCTTCGAATGGTTCGACTGGCACTGGCAGTTGCGTCATGCCATACGCGATGTGCAAACACTTTCGCGCATGCTTGTTCTTTCTGACAGCGAGCGGCAGGCAATGATGCATCATGCCGGATCGCTTCCCGTTTCTATTACGCCTTATTACGCAAGTCTTTTAAATTACAGGGATTCTTCCTCTCCGCTGCGCCGCTGCGTTGTGCCGGTAATGGATGAATGTTTGCACACCGCGGGCGAAGAAGAAGATCCGCTCAACGAAGACGCGGACTCTCCTGTGCCCGGGATTGTGCATCGTTATCCGGATCGCGTTCTTTTTTTAGTCACCGATTCCTGCTCAACCTACTGTCGCTATTGCACGCGTTCGCGTATTATTGAACGCAGCAATCAGCATCTGATTGATCTGGATAAATGGGAGCGCGCGCTATCCTATATCGAAAACAACACAAACATCAGAGACGTTCTGCTTTCCGGCGGCGATCCCCTGACTTTATCCGACAACAAGCTCGAATGGCTTTTAGGACGACTGCACAAGATTCGTCACGTGGAACTGCTCCGCATCGGCACCAAAGTCCCGGTCGTCCTGCCGCAGCGTATCACCCCGGTGCTTACCGCCATACTGAAAAAATACCACCCCCTGTGGATGAGCATTCATATCACTCATCCCGATGAGCTGACGCCGGAGATGAGCACCGCCTGTATCCGGCTGGCCGACGCGGGAATACCGCTGGGCAGCCAGACCGTGCTTCTGGCCGGCATCAACGATGATGTCGAAACCATGACCAGGCTGGTCCACGGGCAACTGCAAATCAGGGTGCGTCCTTATTATCTATATCAGTGTGATCCTATTCCCGGCTCGTCCCACTTCCGCACGCCGATCAGCAAAGGCCTTGAAATTATTCAGGGATTGCGCGGTTATACCTCGGGTTACGCCGTTCCCACGTATGTTGTGGACGCGCCCGGCGGCGGCGGAAAAATTCCGCTGCTTCCCGAATACGCCATCGGCTGGGACAAGGGTGATTTGCTGCTGCGCAATTATGAGGGTAACACCTTCCGCTATCCGGACAATCACGCCGAGCAGAAAGATATCCATTAATAATGGTGAAACAGCGCGAGGGAGGGTTCTTCTTTCCTTATTATATATGGCTGCAAAGAAGATTAAGGTCGGCCTGACGTATGATTTACGCGACGACTATCTAAAAGAAGGATACTTACCCGAAGAAATCGCCGAATTCGACTTCCCCGGTACCATTGACGCGTTGGAAAAAGTTATCCTGACGCTCGGCTTTCAGCCGGAGAGGATAGGCAATGTGAAAGCGCTTGTCCGCCGCGTCGCGGCAGGAGAACGCTGGGATCTCGTCTTCAACATCGCGGAAGGCATGTACGGATTCGGACGCGAAGCGCAGGTTCCCGCCATTTTAGACGCCTACAATATTCCTTATACCTTTTCCGACCCGCTGGCGCTTACTCTCACCCTGCATAAAGGCATTACCAAGCATATAGTCCGTGATTTAAAAATCCCAACGCCTGACTTCTTTGTTGTTGAATTAATTGACGATTTAGACCGGGTTCGTCTGCCTTGCCCCCTTTTTGCGAAACCGGTGGCCGAAGGCACGGGCAAGGGCATAAACTCTTCTTCAAAAATAACCAGCCGACAGGAGCTTGGCCAGGTTTGTCTGCATCTTTTAACAGCATATAAACAGCCGGTTCTTCTGGAAACGTATCTGCCGGGCAGGGAATTCACTGTGGGCATACTGGGGTCGGGCAAGGAAGCGCGCGCGCTGGGGGCGATGGAAATTATTCTCAACCCGGAGGCGGAGAAAAACGCCTACTCCTATGAAAATAAGGAACGCTGTGAAGAATTGGTGCAATACACGCTGGACGATGACGAGGAGGCGCGCGGCGCGATGG
>JBBIHZ010000006.1:0-12587 GCA_037446735.1 Deltaproteobacteria bacterium | reverse complement strand
TAGACCAATCCGCGGCCGCGCGCGAGCCGGCCGGGCCGCTCCTGTGCGGCAAGCTCCGCCAGTTCGCCTCGCGCCGCGCGATGGACGTCGCGCTTATGGCCTGGCGCGGGCTGAATCTCAGGGATGCCGGACGGGTCGACCTGCGTTCTGATGCCGCGGGTGTGCCCAATTTTATGGAAGTCAACCCTCTTTCCGGGTTGCACCCCCACCACTCGGACCTGCCGATACTCTGCACCAAGCTGGGCATAAGCTATCAGGAACTGATAAGCTCAATAATACAATCCGCCCTGCGACGGGCCGGCATTTGAGCGTTTCTTTGGCTAACAATGAAAAAAGTGGTCATTTTACATAGTGATATCGCCGCGGATGCGCCGGAGGACGAGCTGGATTGCCTGCGGCAGGCCGAAGCCATCGCCGCGGCTTTGCAGAAGCAGCGTTACGAGCCGCTGCTTCTGCCGATCGCGCTGGATTTAAATTCAACCGGCGCGAAGCTGCGCGCGCTGAAGCCATCCGTTGTTTTTAATGTTGTGGAAACTATAGCCGGCCGGGGCTCGCTTATCCATCTCGCCTGCGCTTTGCTGGATTACCTGCGAATTCCTTATACCGGCTGTCCTACCGAGGCGATGTTTATTACCTCCAATAAACCGCTGGCCAAAAAAATGATGCGCCACGCCGGCATTGCCACGCCGGACTGGTTGGAACAAGACGGCTCTTTTTTTCAGGAGACAAAAACCGAACAATATATAATCAAGTCCTCATGGGAACACGCTTCCATCGGCCTGGACGAAACTTCGATTATCAAGCGTACAAGCGACGCGAAAATGCTGGCTCAGTTGAACAGCCGCCGGGCAAAATTAGGCGGCGCTTGTTTTGCCGAAGCTTTCATTGATGGGCGTGAATTCAATGTCGGGCTGATCGCGGAAAAAGGACGCGCGCGTGTTCTGCCCATCGCGGAAATGCTTTTTCAGGATTACGCGCCGAACAAGCCGAAGCTGGTGGACTATCGCGCAAAATGGGTGGCGGATTCGTTTGAGTACAACAACACCGTCAGAAAATTTGCTTTCGCCCCCGCGGATAAACCGTTAGTGGATTCCCTGCGGGAAATATCCCTGCGCTGCTGGGAACTCTTCGGTTTGCGCGGCTATGCGCGGGTTGATTTCCGCGTGGATAACAGCAACAAACCATGGGTACTGGAAATCAACGCCAATCCCTGCATCTCGCCGGACGCTGGTTTTGCTGCGGCGCTTACGGAAGCGGGAATCAAATATTATGAAGCCATCGGGTTGATTTTAGAAGACGCGATGAAATAATATATTTATCGGGGCGGTATACTTCATGTTTCGCGACGGACTGCCGCGACATTAAAAAATATGGAAGAAATTAAATACAGAAGGCGGATTAAACCGACGGATGTCGCGGCGATTGAAGAAATTGTCCGCACGAGCGGTTTTTTTTCCGTAGCGGAAGCAGAAATCGCCGTGGAACTGGCGCAGGAAAAACTTAAGCTTGGCGCGGAAAGCTCCTATGAGTTTCTCTTTGCCGAAGATTCAGGCCGCGTCAGCGGCTATGCCTGCTGGGGGCTTATTCCGGCGACCGTGGGCAGTTATGATCTTTACTGGATAGCCGTACAGCCCCATTTGCGCGGCAAGGGACTGGGTAAAAAATTGCTGGCGGAAACGGAAAAAATAATCTTTGACGCTGGCGGACGGCAGATTTATGTCGACACGTCTTCGCGTCAGCAATATGAGCCAACCCGGCTTTTCTACGAAAAATGCGGCTATTACCAGGGGGCGCTACTTAAAGATTTTTACGCTCCCGGTGATGGCAAAATTATTTACGTCAAAATCCTCAAATAACCAATAACATGCGCGTTTTCCCGTTACACGCGCGATTTTAATCCTTGCAATTTTCACCGGAATTGACTAGAGGGCAGCCAATTTCTAGAAACGCTTGCGAATATTGACAGGAGGTCTTTCTCATGCGCTTGTTTCCTAGGGAGGAGAATTTTTTTGAGTTTTTTGAAGAGCTTGCCGACAAAATAGCCGAAGGCGGCCAGATCTTTCTGGAAATGACCCAAAAAAAGGATTATTCCGAAGCTATCGTCACCAAGCTGAAGCAAATCGAGCACGAAGCCGACGGCATCACCCACAAAACCTACGAAAAAATGCACAAAACATTCCTCACGCCGATAGACCGCGAGGATATCTACGCGCTGGTCAATAAAATGGACAGCATCATGGATGTCATTGAGGCCACGGCCGTGCGGATCTACCTTTATAAGGTAAAAAATCCCTCCGATAAAATAATAATCCAGGCGCGCATTCTCAATGAAGCGATAAAAAAACTTAAACGCATCGTTCATTCCATGCGCAACATGAAAAATTCCGAAATGATTCTTGACGGGTGTGTGGAAGTCAACACGCTGGAAAACGAAGGCGACATCGCCATAAGAACCATTATGGCCGAACTTTTCGCGCAGGAAAAGGACCCCATTGAGCTGGTCAAGTGGAAAGACATATATCAGCTTTTGGAGGAAGCGATTGACGTTTGCGAAGATGTTTCCAACATTGTGGAAGGGATTGTCCTGAAGCATGCTTGAGTCGGTAACTTTTGTCTTTCTTCTTGTTTTTATTGCTTTAATGTTCGACTTTCTTAACGGCTTTCATGACGCCGCTAATTCCATCTCCACTGTCGTTTCTACACGAGTGCTCTCCCCCAAAATTGCCGTTATCTGGGCGGCTTTTTTCAATTTTTCCGCGGTTTTTTTTGTGGGCACAGCGGTCGCACATACTGTGGGAAAAGGCATCATTCAACTTGATGTCGCCGATAATCTGGTAATTTTTTCCGCCCTGGGAGGGGCGATTATCTGGAACATCATCACCTGGTATTACGGCCTGCCCAGCAGTTCATCACACGCCCTGATCGGCGGCCTGATCGGCGCGGCTATTTCCAAAGCAGGTGTTGGAACGCTGGTGTGGTCGGGCATCACCAAGACAACTCTCTTTATCGTTGTTTCTCCGGCCGTCGGCATGATCTTAGGATTTACCTTCATGGTTATTTCCATGAATCTGTGCCGCAACTCGAACATCGCCAAGACCGACAAGATTTTCCGCAAACTACAGCTTTTTTCCGCCGCCGTCTATTCGCTGGGGCACGGCATGAACGACGCGCAGAAAACAATGGGCATTATTGCCATGGCGCTCTTCAGCAAGGGTTTTCTGGGCGATACATTCCATATTCCGCTTTGGGTGATTATCGCCAGTTATTCGGTTATTTCGCTGGGCACAATATTCGGCGGCTGGCGCATCGTGAAAACCATGGGCACAAAAATCACCAAGCTGCAGCCCATCGGCGGTTTTAGCGCGGAAACGGCCGCGGCCTGCTCTATTATCGGCGCGACCGTCGGCGGCATTCCCGTCAGCACAACGCATACCATCGCCGGGGCGATTGTCGGCGTGGGCGCGAGCAAAAGATTATCCGCCGTGCGCTGGGGCGTGGCCGGCAATATCATCTGGGCATGGATTCTGACCATTCCCATTGCCGCGATAATTTCTTCACTTATTTATTTTACCATCAAATTTTTTATCATTTAATCGCTCACCCTCAGAGAAATTAGTATTGATAATTTTCCTTTTTTAACTTAAATGATTACTGCGTCCGGTAATTATAAGATTTGTCTGTTTTTTTTCGCGCGGCGCAAGTCCAAGGGAGACTCAAAACATATGGCGGTAAAAACCCTGCCCTTTACCAAAAAAGATATAGAAACAATCATCGAAAAGTTTCCCACGCCTTTTCACCTCTACGACGAAAAAGCGATCAGGGAAAACGCCCGCCAATTTAAGCAGAGTTTTTCCTGGAACGAGGGGTTCAAAGAGTTTTTCGCCGTGAAGGCCGCGCCCAATCCGTATCTGATGAAAATTCTGTGTAAAGAGGGTTTTGGCGCCGATTGCAGTTCCCTGCCGGAGTTGCTTTTGGCTGAAAAAACCGGCATCACCGGCGAGGAAATCATGTTTTCTTCCAACGACACGCCGGCGGAGGAATTTGTCAAGGCCAGGCAAATGGGCGCGATGATCAATCTTGACGACATATCGCACATCGCTTTTCTGGAAATGCACGCCGGTCTGCCGGAGCTGATTTGCATGCGCTACAATCCGGGGCCGCTGAAAAAAGGCAATGTCATTATCGGGCATCCGGAAGAGGCGAAATACGGTTTCACGCGCGAGCAGTTATTCGCGGGCTATAAAATATGCAGGGAAAAAGGCGTGCGGCGTTTCGGCATTCACGCCATGGTCGCTTCCAACGAGCTTGACGCCAATTACTTTGTGGAGACCGCCCATATTCTTTTTGAGCTGGTCGCGGAAATTTCCCAGAAGCTGAAAATTCGTTTTGAGTTCGTCAATCTCAGCGGCGGCGTGGGCATTCCTTACCTACCGGAGCAGGAGCGCATTGATCTGGCCGCGATGAGCCGCGGCGTCAAAAATAAATATGAGGAAATAATCAAAGCCGGCGGCTTCGGCCCGCTTAAAATATTCACCGAGTGCGGCCGCTATATCACCGGGCCCTATGGCTATCTGGTTTCCCGCGTCTTGCATATTAAAGACACGTACAAGAAATTCGCGGGGCTCGATGCCAACATGGCCAACCTGATGCGTCCGGCCATTTACGGCGCCTATCATCACATCACGGTCATGGGCAAGGAAAACAGGCCGCATAATATCGCCTACGATGTTACCGGTTCTCTTTGTGAAAATAACGACAAATTTGCCATCGACCGTCTCCTGCCGGAACTGGAACCCGGAGATATTGTCGTCATTTATGATACCGGCGCGCACGGCCACGCCATGGGTTTCAACTATAACGGAAAGCTGCGTTCCGCGGAATTGCTGCTCAGAGATGACGGCTCTGTGATGCAGATAAGGCGCGCCGAAACTGTAGAAGACTATTTCGCCACCTTGGATTTTGATGCGCTGGCTGAATTCAAAATCTAAAATTATTTTCCGGCAATCAGGGCAGATTTGATTTTTTACCGGTGAGTTTTTCAATGGACACGCCGACAATCATTGTTTTTTGCAGAATTTCTTCCGGATAATTATAACTGCTCGCGCCGGCGTATTTTTCCATCAGCAAGTTGAGAACTTGAACTTTTTGCGCGGCGTCGGTCACAAAAAAGGCGTGGCCGTAGCCAATGACGCTCAAATACTTCATGCCCCAATCACAGGCTTTTTCCCCCGCGATGATCCGCGTGTCCGCGTCCATTTGAAAGCACACGTTGCTGTTTTGCCGTAGAATATCAATTTTTTTCCCCCGGCGCGCGCAATGGAAATACAGACGCCCGTCCGCCACGGCAAAATTAACCGGCACAATATAAGGCTTTTCGCCGTCCACCATGGCCACGCGGCAGATCTGCGCCCGGCGCATGATATCGGCAATTTCCGCGGAATCGGTAATTTCTTTTTCCCGGCGGTTCATCGTCATTGGCGCAGCATAAAGCCAAACATCAAATATTGCAATATTCTCGCCGCTTATGTTATTAAATAAATCCGTGTTTGGTTGACAGGCACCGCTTCTGGCAACTTTACAAGAGGATTAGATGAAAGAATTTGATAAGTCGATAATCAACGATTTTCGACATGGTATCGCCCTGGCGCTTCTGGCGCTTTTCGCCATTTTCTTCTTTTGGTCAAATCTGGAAAGGCTCGAATATGGATTGTATGACCTGGGCTCGCGCCTGCGGGTGAAGCCCGCCTCTTCCGCGGTCAGTATCATCGCCATTGACGACAGAAGCATTGCCGATTTCGGCCCCTGGCCCTGGCCGCGTTCCTATATCGCCTTTATGATTGACATGCTCGACGCTTACGGGGCCAAAGTGATCGGCCTGGATCTTATTTACGCCGGTAAAGACATGAACCACGGCCTCAGGGAAGTCACCAGCATAATCAAAACTATTGAAAACAATCCGCAATATTCCCGGAAAAATATGAGCACAATAGTTTTACTCTCCGCGCTCAAAGACGCGGAACAACGGCTGGATAACGACGCCATCATGGCCAATTCCATCATGACGAGCAAAAAGGTGCTGCTGCCCGTGCTTTTCGAACTGGACAATCAGGGAAAAAAAGATGCCGCGACAAACCTTCCTGATTACCTGGCGGCCAATTCAATTTTCCCCTATCCGTCGGACAAAAGTATTTCCGCCTCGGACATCACCGTGCCCATTGATCCTTTCGCGCGCGCGGCTTTGGGGCTGGGGCATATCAATATTTTCCCGGCGAGAGACGGCGTGGTGCGCGGCGAGCGACTCTTTATCAGATATCAGAACAGAATCTTTCCCTCATTCGCCCTGCAGGCCACGCTGGCCTATCTGAACATGGATTTGCAGGATATTAACTTCGGCAAAACAATGGATTTGGGAGCGAAAAAAATCCCCCCGATCAATGATCACATGCATATCGCTTTCAAACGCGATATCCCCTATTATGAATTTATCGATGTCATCAATAAAAAAATACCCGCGGAATATTTCCGCGATAAAATTGTCATCATCGCGCCAAGCACTGCCGCTCTGGGCGAATTACGGGAAACGCCCGTCGCCTATAATGTTCCCTCGGTGAAAATTACCGCCAACGTTATCGATAATATCTTAAGCAATGATTATATCGTGCGACCGGACTGGGCGCAGGCTTTGGAACTGGCGATGATTTTCCTTTTTGGGCTTTATATCACGCTGATTATCCCGCGCCTGAGGGCGTTTGTCGGCGGCATGATAACATTGATTACTGCCGCGTTATGGATCGGCGCCAGCCTGTATCTTTTTGCCGCTTACGGCTACTGGATCAAGGCAGTTTATCCCGCTTTTGTCCTGCTGATGGGTTTCATTATCATCGTCTCCAAAAGATATGAGGTTGCCCCAAAAACCTGATCAATGCTGCGACTTTTTTCTGGCTCTCAGCACGGCACTATGATAAAGCCGTGGCAAATTTGCTCATTCTTTTTACTGCTTTTTTTCACAACGCCGCGCAGTAGAAATATGGTGATGATTGGTGAAAAATAACCGGCCCATAGGAGTGTTTGATTCCGGCATCGGCGGACTGACCGTGGTGCGTTCTTTGATGGAACGCCTGCCTTTTGAAAACATTGTTTATTTCGGCGACACCGCCCGCGTGCCCTACGGCATCAAATCGGTGGAAACGATTAACCGCTACGCCATCCAGATCACGGAATTTCTCTTAAAAAAAGAAGTCAAACTGCTCATCGTCGCCTGTAATACGATGGCAGCGGTGGCTTTTCAGGCAATCAAGGATATTTCCACCGTGCCGGTACTGGAAGTAATTGACGCCAGTGCCCGCAACGCCGTGGCGCAAAGCCGCGCGAAAACCATCGGTGTTATCGGCACGCCGGCCACGATCAACTCCAACGCTTACGCCCGCGCCATCCGCCTGCTAGATAACAAAGTTAAAATATTTTCGCAGGCCTGCCCGCTTTTCGTGCCGCTGGTGGAAGAAGGCCTGCTGGACCACCGGGCAACAAAACTAATCGCGAAAGAATATTTAAAACCTCTGCTGGCCGAAAAGATAGACGCGCTGGTGCTGGGGTGCACACACTATCCTTTGCTCAAACCGCTGCTACAGGAGATTGCGGGAAATAAGGTTAAACTGATCGATTCGGCCCAAGCCATGGCCGGCATCGCCGCGGATCTGATAGATAAACAGAAAATCGGCAATCAAAGCAGCGAGGAGCCTGATTATGTTTTTTACGTCAGCGATGTTCCCTACCGTTTTCAGGCCATCGGGGAAAAGTTTCTGGGGCGCAAATTCGGCCGCGTGGAAGTAGTAAATCTTTAATCCTGGCGCGAGGAATTTCATCTTTATGAAAATATTACTGGCCGGCTACAATATTGATTATGACCTACTGCGCGAGCTAAAAGCAAAAAGCGGCATCAGCGAAGATTTAACTCCGGAAACAATCTCCGCGGCCTACGCGCGCATCAGTCGCAGCCCAAAACCGGTTGATGAACTGCGCCGTAACGCCCGCGCCGAAGTCGACAAAGCGCGACAATCAAACCGCAACATTGTTTTTGAAATGGGGCACAGCTCGATTGCCGAACACGCCGTTTTTAATATCGATGTCTTGGGAGTATCGCGCCTGCTGGTCGAAGAAATCGAAAAGTTCCGACTGTGTTCCTTCACGGAAAAATCACAGCGCTATGTTCTATTTGACAAGGATTTTGTCCTGCCGCGGGAAATCGGCGCAGCGGGATTAACCAGTCTTTTTGCCGAAACAATCGCGGCGCAAAACGATTATTATCAACAGCTTTATCAACAGCTTCGTCCGTATGTTTTTGAACAAAATAAGGAGCTTGCGCGTGATGCGGCTAATAAATCACTGTTGGAGGGCTGGGCCAAGGAAGACGCGCGCTATGTTATATCGCTGGCCACCCAAACTCAACTGGGGATGACCATCAACGCCCGCAATCTGGAGCTGATGCTCAGAAGACTGGCCGCGCTGCCGCTGGCCGAAGCAAAAGGATACAGTGAAAAATTATACAACGCGACAAAAGACATCGCGCCTTCACTCATTCGTTACACACGGGCAACAGATTACGACAAATTCACCAGAAAAAATCTGGCAGAGAAGTCAAATTTGATTTTTTCCAAAATTGCGTCGAAAAAAAACGCTCAGGCAAAGATTGCCGTAAATCTTCTGCACGCGACGGCGGATGCTGATACCCGCATGGCCGCCACTCTGCTTTTCACTTCCTCCAGTCAGGATTACGCGGAATGTCTCAAGCAGGCCAAAAAGCTCGCCCCTAAAAACAAGAAGGCGCTTTTCCAAGCGGCCTTCGCGCAAATACAGCCGCATGACGCCGTGCTGCGCGAACTGGAGAATGTTGCTTTGCACTTTGAGCTCATCGTCAGCTCCAGTTGTTTTGCCCAGTTGAAAAGGCATCGCATGGCGACAATTATCAGCCAGGAATACAACCCCGCGCTGGGTGTCACCATTCCACCTTCCGTGCGCCAAATCGGCCAGCGGAAAAATTTTCTTGAAATCATCAAACAAAGTGAAAACGCGTATGAGCAGATAAAAAAGAAAGCGCCCCTTGCCGCGGCCTATATCCTGACCAACGCGCACCGCAAAAGAGTGCTGATGAAACTCAACGCGCGGGAGATGTATCATCTGGCGCGCCTGCGCTCCGACAGCCACGCGCAGTGGGATATCAGAAAACTCACCGAGGATATGCTCAAAAAAGCGAAAAAAGTTATGCCTCTGACGCTTACGCTGGCCTGCGGCAAAGACGCCTTCGCAGCGCTTTATAAAAAGACGATCGCGCGCGGAAAATAACAACATTTCATGACCGACAAAAATAATCTTCCCATTCTCCTGGCCGTCACTTTAAGCGCTTTTCTCACGCCGTTTATGGGTTCGGCAATCAATGTCGCGCTTCCCCTGATCGGCAAAGAACTATCCATGACGGCGCTGGCTTTAAGCTGGGTGGCTACTTCTTTTCTGCTTGCCGCCGCCATCACGCTGGTTCCCGTGGGCAGACTTTCCGATATTTACGGGCGCCGCAGAATATTTCTCTACGGCGCGCTGATTTTTACCGTTTCTTCATCATTGTGCATCTGGTCTCCCGATTCCACGGTCTTGATAATTTTGCGCGTCTTTCAGGGTATCGGCGGCGCGATGATTTTCAGCACCGGCACGGCGCTGCTCATTTCCGACTACCCGGTAAATAAACGCGGCAGAATACTGGGAATTAACCTGGCCGCGGTTTACACCGGACTGACCTTCGGCC
Organism: Deltaproteobacteria bacterium; assembly: GCA_037446735.1. Taxonomy (GTDB): domain Bacteria; phylum Desulfobacterota; class Syntrophia; order Syntrophales; family Smithellaceae; genus UBA4810. The sequence goes on along the minus strand of JBBIHZ010000006.1, from coordinate 2,794 downwards.
CCTTCGCGGGCGGCCTGCTCACCGAGCATTTCGGCTGGCGATATGTTTTTCTTTTTTCGGCGCTCTTGGGCGTAATCATTACTCTGATTATGGCGCAGGTTGTCCGGCAGGAAAAACCTGTGGCACGGGGAGAAGCGTTTGATTTTACCGGTTCTGTTTTATACGGCATAGCTCTTTTCGCGATTATGTACGGTTTTTCCCTGCTGCCGGCATATATCGCGGCCGTGTTTATTCTGCTCGGAGTCATCTGCCTGGCCGGTTTTATTATGCGCCAGCTTAAAATTTCGTTTCCTTTGCTGGATATTCATCTTTTTTTGGACAACCGCGTTTTTGCCTTTTCCAATCTGGCGGCGCTGATTAATTACTGCGCCACCTTCGCGGTGACTTTTTTGCTGAGCATCTATTTACAGCAGGTGAAAATGTTGTCTCCCACGCAGGCCGGTTTTGTTCTGGTCGCGGAACCTATCGTTTTGGCCGTTTGTTCGCCTTTCGCGGGCAGGCTTTCCGACCGCTTCGAACCGCAGTTCATTGCTTCTCTCGGCATGGCGCTTACCGTCATCGGGCTGGGGCTGCTGATTTTTATCGCACCGGAAACTTCCATCCGCTACATTATCGCGTGTTTGATTCTGCTGGGCGTGGGCTTCGCTCTCTTTTCTTCGCCCAATGTGAACGCCACCATGAGCGCCGTGGGCAATAAATTTTACGGCGTCGCCTCGGCGACACTCGCCACTATGCGCATTACCGGCCAGATGTTTTCTATGGGCATCACCATGCTGGTTTTCGCGTTTATTCTGGGGCAGCATACTATCGCCGTGGCAGATAATATCCTACTTGTGAAAAGCGCGCGGATAATCTATCTGATTCTGGCCGTCATTTGCGCATGCGGTGTATTTTTTTCCGCGGCGCGCGGCAAGGTGCATAAATGAAGGAAAACCTTATCAGCCTGATTATCGGCCTTTGCGCCGGAGCTTTCGGCGGCCTGGTGGGCATTGGCGGCGGGATAATTATGATTCCCCTGATGTGCCTGTTGCTGAAATTCAGCCAGCACAAAGCGCACGGCACCAGTCTGGTCGCTCTCGTCTTTACGGGAATCAGCGGCGCGCTGGTTTACGGCCTGCACGGCTCCATTGATATTCCGGCAGCCGCGGCGCTGGCCGTCACCGCCGTTTTTACCGCGTATTTCGGCGCGCGCTACGCGCATACGCTCGCGGAATGGAGACTGCGAAAATATTTCGGCATTTTTCTGTTTTTCTGCGCGATGCTTTTATTTTTTAAGCCTTACATGAGCAATGCCGTTGAGATTAACGCGGCCGTGGCAAAAATAATAATTTTTCTGTTGGCGGGCGCAGCTACCGGCTTTCTTTCCGGCATGATGGGCGTGGGTGGCGGCACAATCATGGTGCCGGTAATGGTCCTGCTTGCCGGATTCAGCCAACATATGGCGCAGGGAACATCTCTGTTGGTTATGGTTCCGGCGGGCGCCGTGGGCGCTTTCACGCACTGGCGGCTGGGAAATGTCAACAATAAAATCCTTTACGGTCTGATCACGGGCATTCTGATCGGCACATACGCCGGCGGATATCTTGCCCATCTCATCGCGGAAAACATCCTGCGGCTGATCTTTGTAACAATGATGATTTTCCTCGCCTTCCGGTACATAAAAACTTCTTTCCCCGAAGAAGGATGAAGAATCATGATGCGTCGCTGCACGCAAAAAGATTTTGACGAAATTCTGACCGTTATCAACGACGCGGCGCAGGCTTATCAAGGATTTATCCCCGCTGACTGCTGGCACGAACCTTACATGTCCGCCGATTATTTGCGTCATGAAATCGACGATGGCGTCTCTTTCTGGGGCTGGGAAGAAAAAGAAAAGCTTATCGGCGTAATGGGCATTCAGGACCGAGGCGAGGTTACGCTTATCCGCCACGCTTACGTCCGCACGGTTTTGCGCAATCAGGGCATCGGCACAAAACTGCTGCAAAGCCTGCAAACCATGACCGAAAAAACCATTCTTATCGGCACCTGGGCGGCTGCTACTTGGGCAATATCTTTTTACGAGAAAAACGGCTACCGGCTTGTTTCCACCGAAGAGAAAAACCGCCTGCTTAAAAAATGCTGGAAGATCCCCGCGCGCCAGATAGAGACATCGGTTGTGCTGGCTCTGGAAAAATAATTCGCTTTTTAAAAAAAGTATTTACTGGAGTGCTCTTTCGTAGGAGTTTTCGGAATAGCCGTGAATGGGGCGGCCATTTATAATGGCAAAAGGCACGCCGCCTCTTGGATCAAGCTCTTTTTTTCTGGCCGCCGCGTCCCGGTCTTTTTCCACATCATATTCCGTAAAGGGAATATCGCGGGAGAGAAAAAAATTGCGCGCCTTGGTGCAGTAGGGGCACCAGCTTGTCGTGTAAAGCGCAACTTCATGATTTTTATCGGCGACGGCGCGGCGCTCATCGGACGCGCCCTGCTCTTTTTCCGGCCGGATGCAGATATCTTTGGGGATATCGGCTTCTTTGCGCACTTTTGCTTTCTTGGCAAACCGGGCGGGCGGCGGATAATCGGTGATATGAACATTGCCCTCGTCGTCTTCCCACGTGTAGAAATCCGCCACGGCAACGCCCTGCAGGGCAAAAAATATGGCAAAAACAGCAAGAAAATATTTTAACATTTGTCTTAACCGCTGAGCTTTACTAGGTTGAGATTATTATATTTTTCGCCGCCATGTTTGTCCAGCGCTAAATTGTCATGCCGCAAACAAACAGTTTGACAGGCAAAAATCTTCTTCATATACTCT
>JBBIHZ010000005.1:0-20357 GCA_037446735.1 Deltaproteobacteria bacterium | reverse complement strand
AAAAATCTAGGAAGACGGGTTTGAAGTCCTGGCCGGGAAAAGCAAAGACGACATCAAGATTCTTGTCGCGCCCTCCGGCGCGTAAACTTGTAAAGAGGGTAATTAACCACTCATTTTTTAGTAGCGACAATACGGCAGATGCTTTTTGGGAGTTATTTGCTTTATGCCCAGAGATCCTTTGCCGCTTCGTCGAGCCCCAGCTCGATAAGTTTTTCTTTTTTTGGCTTACCGCTTTCCCAGTCCCAACCGCTCACCTCATAGAATTCCTTCAACATGAGGTCCATATCAGGTTCCATCCCGGCGGTCGCTCCTTCCTTAAGCGCCTGCCGGACGATTTTGGGCAGCCGGTCGTCTTTTCTTGTGACGCCGAGCTTGTTGTTGATCGCTCTTTTCAGGTTGAGGGAGCGCTCACCGAAGGCAAGCAAATCCATCGTTTTAAAATCAGCGCCCGTTATGTAGGCTAATGCCCGGGCAATCATCGAGGCGGTCATCGGTGAAAAATGGCATAGGGTAAAGCTGTTATATAGCTCACAAAAGTGAAGTATTTTCGCGGTCAACGCGCCTTTCTGCGCCGGATTATTTTTATCGGTGAAGGTTATGCCCAATTCCAAACCTGTTTCGTTGCCAGGAGCGTCCAGATTGTAAAAGCTTCCTTTTAAATGACAAGCGCCCCTCGGGCCTACAGCGTAGGCCAGTGCCGCACCCTGATAAGTCCGCGGATCATGCATCGGAAATTCCAGGCCTTTTACGTGTGCCGCTTCTTCCGGATCCGCGCCAAACGCGGCGGCGATTTCCTTCACCCCTTTGGAAAGAATGACGCCGATTCCTTCCTGATTGACGATCATGTTCAAAAGATTGAGAATTGCCCGGCTGTCTCCCCATTTGATTTCCATTCCCGCTTGTTCCTTGGAGATTATTCCTTTTTCATATAGGTGCATGGCAAAGGCGATGGAGACACCGGCCGAAATAGTATCGATGCCGTGTTCATTACAGATATGATTCGCCCTGACGATGGAGTCGATATCAAAATTCATGCACAGTGGTCCAAAGGCGGCCACGGTTTCATATTCAGGCCCGTCCACTCTTTTGATGTCGCCGCTGAAATCTTTGATGACTCTGCCGCAACCGATCAGGCAGCCGGCACATGCATAATTGCCCATATTGTACCTGTTTCTGAAGGCGGGGCCGTGCAGTTTCTCCACGGGGAAAATGCTCCGGGTAAAATATTTGGTGGGCACATCACCCAGGCGCATGCCCAGATCGATATACATGTTTGTTCCGTACAATTTATATCCGCTCGTATTGGCGTAACTTTTGATGCACTCACGAACTTCATTGATAAGATTTTTCAAATTTGCGCCATCGGCAATTTCCGCTTTCCGGTTTCCCGAGACAACCACCGCCTTGAGGTTTTTTGAACCCATTAAAGCTCCCAGACCGCATCTGCCCGCGGCTCTTCCTTCATCATTCATGATGCCCGCGTACCTGAGGAGCTTTTCACCGCCGATGCCTATGCAGGCCGTTGAAACTTTTTCGCCGGTTTCTTTTTCAATCATTTGCTGTGTTTCGTAAGTGTCCTTGCCCCATAGATGCCCGGCCTCCTTGAAATCCGCCTTGCCACCTTTAACGCTTAAATATGTTGGTTTATCGGCCTTGCCGGTTATGAAAATTCCGTCATAACCGGTTGCCTTAAAACGTAAAGGGAAGATGCCGGCGGTGGTTGCCTCGCCCCAGAGTCCGGTTCCGGGCGTGATTCCGCATATTGCCACCCGGCTGACCATAGGTATGCCGGAGCCGACAAAAGGTCCTGTCGCGAAAATCAACGGGTTTTCCGGCGACAGAGGATCCATTCGGGGTTTTACGTGATCGTAGATAATCTTTGCCGCCAGCGTCGATCCGCCCACGTAATTTTTCATGTCTTCATCACTGATGGAAAATTCTTCTATCTTTTTATTTGCAAGATCTACTTTCAAAAATTTCCCGAAATATCCTTTCATGGAATTACCTCCATATTTCCGAATTCATATTTAGCAAATCGCCTTCGTAAGAGCACAAAAAGACATCCTTTACTTGTTCCCGCGTCAGGTCATACCAGCCGAAATAGAAGGCCGGATCTGTCGGTGTTTGTCGAAGGATAAAATCAAAGTTCCGGTCAAAATCACTTTTGGAAACGCCGGCATCCTTAAGGCTTACAGGAAGATTCAACTCTGTCATCAGGTCGCGGATTTTTTTGATCAGATTCAGTAGGCTTTTCTCCTCTGAGTTTTTATCCCGGATTGCCAACGCGTCGCAAATTTCCAGGTAACGATCGGTGACCTTCGAATATACCTGCAGCTCGTAGGGAATAAACAACAAAACCATGGCGCCATGATGGATATGGTATAATCCTCCTATTGTGTGCCCTAGGGCGTGCGATATTCCCGATCCGGCATTTTGCAGCGTGATTCCGGCCATCATTGCCGCCTGCTGCATCTTTATTCTCGGCATGAGGTCTTTACCGTCTTTATACGCTTTCGGCAGCCACGCAAAAATCATTTTTATGGTTTTAAGGGCGATCGCCTGGTTTAGTTCGTCGGCACGGGGAGCCATAAAGCCGTCTATGGCGTGAGCTAAGGCGTCTCCTCCTGTTCCTGCTGTCAGCTGGGGGGGCATGTCGGACGTCAATGTCGGATCAAGCAGAGCAAAATCGGGGACAAATTCCGGCAGGGCGCCGCCCGTTCCTAGCTTGACGCCGTCGGGAAAAGAAATAACCGCTATGCCGGAAACTTCGGAACCCGTGCCGCTGGTTGTCGGCACGGCAACGAGCTTGGCCTTATTCCTGATATTCAGAGGAATAAGCGGGCTAAGGATTGCAAAATTGACATCCGGATGTTCATACAACAGCCATGCGCCCTTGGCTGTATCCATGGATGATCCGCCGCCGACGGCAAAAATAAGATCCGGCCCAAACTTCCTGATTGTCAATCGGAGCGTCGGGCCTGGCTTTATCCCAGACCTCGAATCTCATGCCGTGCCTTTTTTCGTAAGGGCCCATGATTTTAGGGGCAAAGCGCACCGCGTATTCGTCAGTTACGATGAAAGCTTTCTTTGTTTTGCATTCTCTGGCTACCAAATCGACGGCGTCGGGTAGAATGCCCGCCTTATCCAGGAACAAATTAAGGCCGGAAAATATTCTGGGAACAAAAAAGGGCTTTTGGGCTTCTTTTAAAAATTCCGCCTGCACCATGGGACCGCCCCAATTTTTCAACAGGTATTCATGCGACCAATAGCTCATATCCCCTCCTTATCTTAATGATATCGGGTGATAAGCCCGTGGCTGATTTAAGCAACCGCAAAACCTTATTCTGAAATAAATTTCAGGGCGGCGCCAAACCAGGTGAAAGAATGAATTTTGCCTTCGATGCTGACCTTGTGATTTTGTAGCGCATTTTTGATGCCGTTCTCTCCTTCTTTCAGGCTTTTGAAGGCGGTTTTCGCGTCGCTCCAAACCATCGCCGCGTCGTATTCGTTAAGCACATTGTCCGATGAAAATCCGCCATTTTTAAAGATGAACCGTTTCCCTTTTTTGCCGTCTTTGGTTTTGACGACGATAGTGCATTCATGGCCCATAAGAAATTTCTTAAAGCTCTTGTCCGTTTTTAAAGTCTTCTTGAACTTCAAGACCAGCAAGTTTATAAATAGTGAAAACCCCATAAACTGCTCCTTTAGGCGATTTTTTTGTTAAGGCGTAGTGATTATTTGTTTGAATATAAAGCCAATCTGCATTTAATTTAAACCCATTAAAGATTGATAATAGTAATGCTTATCAATTCGACTATGCCTTAGTCAAGTATGGTAATGATTTTTAATATTTTATATTTCATAATAAATTTCAAGGAGTGACAATGTTGAAAAAATGGTCAGGTTCATCCAGAAGCGCCATCAGCTCGCTGAGTTTTTTGATGCTTCCCTGATATTTTATCTGGCCCAGCAAAATCCGGGCGGGAAAAGTCGTTTGACCGGCGATGACCTTGTTGAAAAGATTCCGGCTGATTTCAATTGAACAGTCAGCGCTTTTTGACTGCTTTCCCGCTATGTGGTTCAGGACGGAGTTTTCCAGAGATAAAATGTAGCGCTCATTTGTATCCGAAAAATACCAATTAATCGTGATTGTTTTTCCTTTGGCTTTTGGTCCGTTCAGACGCACGGCCAGGCTGTCAAAGATCACGTCCGGCGTAAGCGCCTGCATGACATCAAGTGGCGGCGGCATTTTTTCCCGAGGTTTCCTGACGCCGTGTATCAGTTCCTGAGCTCCGAAGAGATAGAAATTTCTGAATACAGCCGATTCGGATTGATAGCCGAGCTGTTCGAGAGCGTCAGCCTGCAGGGGCGTAATAATCACGATTAAACCATTCATTGGCTAACGTGTCGGGAAACTGCAATTCCCCGGCAATTTCCGACATTGTATAGCCTTGATTAGCCGGGCGCAGAGTTTGGTCATGGATATATTTATATGCGGCGGCTTGTTTGTTCAGAAAATTGATGATTCTCTCTTTTTCCCAGCGGGGCCATGTATGGCCGAGGATGACAACGTCAGATTCATCGGCAAATAAATCCAGCGCTTCATAAATAAATCCGGTCCAGGCTTTAGCGTCGCGGATCTGAGAACCCCGCGGGGTGAGCAGATTGTGAAGAGTGGCCACGCAGTTGTCTGCCATAAAAAGAGTTCGCAGTTGGGGAAAATGAAAATTCATGTTGGCGGGCGCTTCAGTGCATGGTGTTAGCTGAAAAACGATTCTTAAGCCGTCAAGGGTTATTTCCTGTCCGGTTTTCAACACAATGTCAGTCGGAGGTGTCAGGTTGCTGTATATAGCCGAAGGCAATGATTTTCCCAGACCGGCATCTACCTGCCCGTGCTCTCCCCTGGGCAGCGGCGCGCCGTACATGTACTGCGCCCGCCGCATCATCGCATTACCGGCATAAACATTTTCACTCACCGCTTCTTTCATAAAGCCCGTCGGAGCAATTACTTTAACCTTGCCCGCTTTAACATCTTGCTCGGAGATGATTCCTTTTACTCCAGGTCAGTGATCGCCGTGGCTATGGGAATAGATGACGGCGACGATGGGCTTTTTCCCCAAATGGTCATAGACAAGGCGCATGGCCGCCCGGGCGGTATCAACGGAGGTAAGAGGATCGATTATAATATATCCTTTGTCACCGATGATGATCCCCATGTTGGCGAGATCATAGCCGCGTCCCTGATAAACGCGGTCATTAACTTTGAAAAGACCGTGCAGGTTGTTGAGCGTTGCCTGACGTTGCAGGCTGGGGTTTATTGTGTCATACGGGCTGTCGCTTTTGAGAAAATCGTATTGAGTGATATCCCAGACGATGCGGCCCTCGGAATCACGTATAAGGGCGCCAGGGGCCGGCGCGACTAAACCACGGACGGCATCTTCAAAATCCTGACGGTCATGGAAAGGCAGCTTTTGCGCAGCAGCAGCGTTATATTGTTGTGTTAACTCCGTGGCGCCCTTCGGCTGCACCGCCTCAACCGGAATATTTATCGAGATAGCCAAAGCGAAAAAAACCAGCCCGGCAAAAAATAAATAAAATGATTTCACGCTGCTTTTCTTCATAATGCATCCTCAATGAAATATCTTATTACTAAAACAATCTCGCGTGAAAGGAAATATGTTCCTTTTTTTTATTTTATGCTAAATTCTTGCCGAGCACAAGACAAAGGAATCTTATGTTTTGCTGTATTTTCAGGCGACGCCGCAGAAAACTCATGCAGCATCCCTTTCCCGAAGCATGGAAAGAAATCATCCGGCGCAACGTCGTCCAGTACGGGTTGCTCAGCGATGATGAACGCGCGCGGCTGCAGCAACTGATTCAGGTTTTTATCGCGGAAAAGCGCTGGGAAGGCGCGGGCGGGCTGTTATTGGATGACGAAATACGCGTGACGATTGCGACGCAGGCCTGTCTGCTTATTCTTAACATGCCGCATAATTATTATCGCAACGTGGAAACAGTCATTGTTTATCCTTCGGAAGTCGTGCCGCCCGAGTGCAAACCCTCTTTTTTTGAGACAGTCCTGCAGCCGCTGGAGCCGCCGCAGCCCATAACCGGGCAGGCTTTTCGGCAGGGGCCGCTGATTCTCGCGTGGGATGAAGCTTTGCATGGCGGGCGTCATCCAGGTTCCGGATATAATGTTGTGTATCATGAGTTCGCGCATAAACTGGATATGCTCGACGGCGCCGCGGATGGCACGCCGCCGCTTTCCGCCCGCGCCGCGTATCGTGAATGGGTAAAAGTGTTTTCGCGTCAGTATCTGCAGCTCAGAAATGATCTGGAAAAGGGAAAGCCGACATTTCTGGATGATTACGGGGCGACTGATGAGGCGGAATTTTTTGCGGTGGCCACGGAGCAGTTTTTCGATCAGCCGGTTTTGATGAAAAAGCACGCGCCGGAAATTTACCGCATGCTTAAGGAATATTACCGGCAGGATCCGGCAAAACGCGCGGCAGCGAGAATATGAAGCGATTACGCTCGTGCTTATTTATGATAGATTTATCATGCGGCTAATGATATTTGACGGCAATTAGTTGCCTACTAAAATGGAGTAATCATGATGAGGAAAAAAAATAATATCAGCTTATATCGCGCTCGCGGTGCCATGCTGATCGTTTTGGCGGTTGTCTCAATATTTATGCTTTTCGTTTCTGTCACCGCGGCCAATAGTGGAAATGTCGGCGTGTATAAAGGCGCTTTTTCCGGAGAATGGAGCGGCGAAGTCAACGGCATGGCGGTAAACGGCATATTTTCTGTCAGCGTCTCCGCGGATGGCGAGGTATCCGGCACTTTTTCCGGCTTTGTTTCCGGCACTATCTCCGGAGCGGTAAACGCCAGCGGGGAAATAAGAGCGCAGGGCTCCGCCGGTTTGGGCGAATGGATTGGCAACCTTAGCGTTTCCGGCGGACGCTTGTCGGGAAGCGGCGAGTGGAAAGGCTACGGCGGCGGCGGCACGTGGATCAGCAAATAAATTTATTCTCGTGTAAAGGAGCGCCGTTATCACATGAAGCAGATTTTTCGCTATGAACTTACGGTAACTGACGATACGATCGACGAAAATGGCCATGTGAACAATGTGGAATATTTGCGTTGGATGCTCGATGCGGCGGTAATGCACTCGGGGATGTTGGGATGCACCACCGCGATAAAAGACATTGGCGCGACCTGGGTGGTTCGCACGCATCATATTACATATTTGTTGCCCGCTTTCGCCGGCGAGAAAATTGTCGTTCTGACGTGGGTTTCCAACATGCGCCGTGTCCTTTCTTTGCGTAAATACAAAGTTGTGCGTATCGCGGATAAAGCTCTTTTGGCCGAAGGCGAGACAGGCTGGGTTTTTGTTAACGCGCAGACAGGAAAGCTGCGTTCCATCCCCAAAGATATTATGGCTCTTTTTGAAGTTTTGCCACCGCAAAAAGAGGCGGAGGTCATGAAACATGTTTTGGCCTGACTCTTTTTCAAAAAGGATAAGATATGATCGCATACATGAAAAAGCATGAACGCTATATCATTGAAATGCTTAAAAAAAAATTATCGGCAAAGAGTTTGCAGGAGCTTGGCGCCTATCATCAGCGGCAGATTGAATGGATGCAGCATGAGAGGACAGCGCATCTCCTGGCCACGCTTTTTGTGTGCCTTTTTATGTTGCTTTCCCTGGGTTTTGCTATTATAAACACTTCAATACCAGCGATTGCTCTTTGTGTCCTTCTTCTGATTTTATCGGTTGCGTACATTATCCACTATTACCGGCTCGAAAACAGTGTGCAAGGGTGGTATCTGCTCGCGGAAAAAATAGAAAAACGGCGCGAAAAATAACAAGATATTGAAATAATCTTGTAATAATTTTTCAAAAACCGGGAGAAAAGCCATGCTACAGAATAAAATAGTAGTGCGTTACATGGATGGACAGTTATTAAGAGGCGTCACAAGTGATTTTTTTCCCAACAAGGATATCTTTCATGTCATGCCGGCCGACGCGCCGCAGGGCGGCAAGCCGATGGCGCTGTCCACGGAAAATTTGAAAGCCATATTTTTTGTCAAAGGGTATGAGGGCAATCCCGATTACAAGGATAAAAAAGAGTTTGACTCCGGAAAAGCGCCGGTGGGTCGCAAGATAAAGGTTGTTTTCAGGGACGGGGAATTAATGGTCGGCACCACCAACGGGTATCAGCCAGGGCGTCCCGGTTTTTTCGTTGTCCCGGCTGATCCTAATTCCAATATTGAACGCTGTTATGTCCTGAGCGCGGCGACGCAGGAAGTCGCTTTCATCTGAGTTAAAAAGTTCCGCGAAGAAATATCAGCATCAGCGTCCGGTAAACTTTATTTGCCTGCCGGTTTCCACTTAAACGGGATAAGCATCGGGACGTTTTTTTGATAATCGCAATAGGCGCTGCCGAATTCCCGGGCCAGATCCCGTTCCTCAAGATACGCGCCGATGACAATCCACGCGGACCACATGATGTTGAATAATAATCTGTCCACGCTCAGATCCGGGCATGCCCAGAGCATAATCAAAAGAAAGAAATATAAAGGATGGCGCACCCGGCGGTAGGGGCCCCCGACAATAAACTTTCCCTTTTGTGGTTTTCGAGCACGCAGGCGTTCGTATATTCCTTTTATGCCAAAAGGGTCGAAAGAACCCAGCGATCGGACCGCCCAGAAAAATCCGGCGACAGGCAGCACAAAAAGACGCGTAATTCCTTCCGCCTGCCACAGCAAGGTGGTGCTCTGCCAGAGAATAACAACCGCAAACAAAAAAACACCCGAGGCAATGGAATAGATAGCCCCGTGATAGGCGTCGGGAAAAATTTTGGATAAGCGCTGCTTAAATGACCGGCGCACCATGATGCTGTGCTGGAGGAAAAAAGCAAGGGAAAGCCCGGCGTTAAACATTAGCACCTTGTTTTCACTCCAGCCGAAGTCAAGCAGATTAAAATTTCCGGCCCACAGAAAAACGGCAAAAAAAGCAGGGATGCGCCGCCCCAAAAATAAGACGCCACCATCAGAATCAACCCTGTCCGCTGATTGGCCATGTTAACACCCAGTAGAAGTTTTCAACAACAGCAACCGTCTCCGCTTTTTGCTGGCGTGTTGGCTTGGGGGCCGCAACAGCAGGCGGCGTCTGTTTTCCCCAAAAGTGAATTTATCACAGCCGCCGCGCAGCCGACGCCGGATTCAACATAAATTGCGACTGCGGGGCAGTTTTGCCGGCAGGCGCCGCATTCCATGCAGGCATCGCGCCTTTGGATGGTCGCGCGTTTCCCGTCCATCCAGAAAACCTGATGCGGGCAGACATCGGTGCACATCGCGCAGCCCGTGCATTTATTCTTATCAAGCGCTAAAGTCACAACGTTTTTCAGGTAAACAAAATCTTTCATATTCATTCTCCTAAGCAATTAAGCGTGAGGCAAACCACAGTAGAAAACCTCCCGTCGCGGCGCTAATCTGCATGGGCAGGGCAAAACGCATTTCTTTTTTTACTCCAGATAACGAAGTATAAGTGGACGCGCCGGTAAAGTTCATCGCCAGATAGGAAGCAATCGCCGGAATGAGAAGAAGCCAGGAAATAGCCTCAATTCTGTCCGGCCAGGCCGCGAAATTCATATTCCGCCAGAATAGAAACCCAATCGCCGTCACGATGCCGATAGAAAATCCTTTTAAGGAAAAAGCTCTCCCCGGCAGATAGGGCAGAAAAAGGGGGCTCAGCATTGCTCCCGCCAAAACGCCGCACAAAAGCCCGAAGACCGCTAACAACCCGGAAGCCCAAGTGTTTGGCCAGAAGTTTGCCGGGCCCAAAATGCCTGCCATGAAAAAAAAGACCAGCGCGATAATCCCAAAAGGCTTTGCGATTTCCACCAGTTCTATGGGGATCAGCACGGCTCTTTCTTTTAACGTGAAATTAATCGTCCTCATCTTTGTGTCCGCTTTAAAGCCATTATCAAGATAAGCGACTATGTCACGCGCTCTTATCGGGCCGTAAAGAACCGTGAAGCCGGCGCGTTTTTTTACCTGATGCCCGGCAACGCCCGGCGCGCCCAACTGCGGCAGAATAATTTTTCTGTGGCTGACTAATTCTTTTAGTCCGCAGGATTCAATCTTGTTGATTAATTCGTCCGTGCCGAAAGCTCCCTTGCCGGCCGCGCACCAGACATTGATGCCTTTCGTGTCCAAAACAAGAATCCATATATTTCTCCCCGGCAGCGCTTCGCGTAACCTGTCAAAGCTCATTTTGTAATTCGCTGTTACCAGCACAGGGGAATTGGCGTCGGGATTATTCAGCGCGTAAAGACCGGGAGCGATTGAATAGTTCATGCGCCCCGCGCCCCAGCGCGCCTTGAGGGAACCCCAGTGGTCCGCGCGCATCAGAGTGGATGATACTTGCGGCACGATTCCGATAATCGTTTTTATCGAGCCGGTAATGAAAGGCTGGTTAAGCGCCGGCTGAGAAATTTGTGAACCAACCGGCGGGCTGCAGCAGGGAGAATTATTTTGTATAACAGGTAGAGTAATGTTCATATAAGACCTTTTTTTGATTTATTTTTCCTTTATTGGCAGCACGCGTTTTGCTTTGCATATTTTTTTATCGCCTCAATAAAAAGCTTGACGCCGCTCAAAACGCTTTGAGCTTTTCTGGAGGGAACATTGCCCATTACTTTTTGGAAAAAATCTATCATGCACAGACGGACATTCTTATGCACCTCCGCTCCTTTTTTTGTCAGAGCTAGATACGCCGCTCGCAGATCTTCCGGGTTTGCGCGTCGTTGCAGAAGTTTCTTCTTGATGAGGGGATCAACCATTCTGGTCGTGGTGCTTTTCTCCACGGCGAGATACCGGTGCAAATCGGCCATTTTTATTTCTTTATTCTGCGCGATTATGTCCAGGATGAGAAATTGGTGAAAGGTAACGCCTTCGCAAAAAGCCTGATCCTGACGCAGGAAACGCGTCGCCTGGGCCAGGCCCGTGAACACTTCAAGCAGCTGAGGATAGTTGACATTTATTTCTCTGTACATAGTTGTATTATACAACTAATTTATTATTTGTCAATATATTATTTTGTCATATTTTCCGGGGCCCAGGGCGAACGACCCTTGTTCCCCGCTTAGGCTGTCTTAGTTCTGTGCTTGAAATGTTTCGGGAATTCTGATTAATTCGCCCCATCAAGCAAAGGATGCACGTTTCTATGACGCAAAAAGATGAAGCCCTGGAAAAAAACGAAGAGTGGTTTTCTTCCGCGCTTAAAGTTAACCTGGAGCGGACTTCCGTTGCCATCGCCATCCCTCCCAAGTACGACCCGCTGCTTAAAGTGGTGGAAGGCCGCTATGGCCTGCAGCGAAAAACAAGGGAAATGCTTACTGAATTATATCATCCCTTTGTGAACTGGGAACATGTGCTGACCGAGCTGAAGTCTGTTTCTATCGGCGATTTCTACGAATATAACCGCCATGCGGATGGCTTGAAAGCGCTTTCCATTTTATTGAATATATATTTTGAAATTGCCAGATACGCCGTAAACGAGGACGTAAAAGACAGCGCGCTGCTATATCTTTTTGATTTTATCGATACAGTGCTTGCCAGAAGCGAAAATAATCTCTCCAGGAATTTGGCCCTGTTGGATGAAGTTATGGATTTCCTGGCCGCCTTTACACAAAAAAACGAGCAGGTATTAAAGAAATGTTCCTCTTACCTGAAAAGAATCCTTAAGTTTGCCGGGGATAATAAAATAGATATACCCGCGCAAAAAATTATGCCGGCTTTGGGCAATGCTTTCCGGATTACCTACGAGTACTGGCTGACCCAGCCTAATCTTTCTTCCTGGCTCGTTCCGGATGAGGAGCGCAATGCCGAGGCGCTGGCTGTTTATGAAAATATAGTTCAGCCGCTCAATCATGCGCACCTGCAAATACTTTTGCAAAATCTTAATGATTTGAAAACGCAGAATACAGTGGCTGAACCTGCTCAGGTGAAAGCAATAATTGATATGCCGGATTATTTCCAGATCGTGAACGGCTATCTTCTGGTGGCCGATGAACTGGAAAAAGCGCCTGTTTACGCAGGGCGGCAATATCTGGTCAAACTTCATTTTCTTTTCCGCGTGATGAGCGTGGCGGGGCTTTCGGACATCCATGCGAGCGCGCTGAGAGAAATAAATCGCTGCCTGAAGCTGGTTTTTGAACAGGAAAAAAATGAAAAACTGGGAGAATTTGTCCGTAAAATATTTGATTTTCTGAAAAAAAGCAGCGCGCAACACGAATATCGCGGCACAATAATCGATTGCATCACCACAACAGCCAAAGAGGTATTCGCACGTGATTCTCAGGCGCTGGCGGATATTTTTATTGATGAACTGCTTTCCTACGGTTTTCAGTATCCGGAAGTTAGGGGGACGACGACAGAGTGGCAGGTTCGGGTAAATCCACTGCATGTCGTGAGTATCAGAGCATGGCTCGAAATTGTCGCCATGAAACCGGCATGGTGCAAAAGGCTGATTTCCGCTCTGATTATCAATCTGAATATCGGCGGCATCTTTGTGCGCGACACCGATCTTCTGCAAAAAGATATTTCCTCTTTACTCAACGCCGAAATAGCCCCGGTGTATAATCTGGTGAAACAGCTTCTGCGGGTGTTTCCGGTTTATTTCAGGGAAATTGGCGCGGAAGGCGAGTTGCGTGACATAACCACGGAAGTGGACGAGCTCTCCTTTCGCAATGACAAGCTGGTAAACTTTTTGCGCAAACAATCACATGTCGAAAGCAACAGTCTGCTCGTCGAATTCATGGAAAATATTTTTTATTTCTGGCACAGCGCGGATAAGCAGCACTTGAAAAAGCACCTTCCTGATGAAATCTATGATCAGGTCGCCAATTCCGGAGAGTATTTTGACGAGATGCACAAGGTTTTCATCAGTCTGTTTGCGGCGGCGCAGGACAATCCGAAAGAATTTATTTCCTGGGATGAAGAAAAGCTGCAAAAAGAAGTCGGCGCTTTAAAAGAAGTCAACCAAAGGGACAAGGAGCGCGCCCGGATGATGATCCGGATTTATCAACTGATATATAAAAAATATTTTCCCCAGTACGTGGATTTGTTGCGAGATCTGGAGTCCGTATACCTTTTTCCGAAGACCGAGCTTGCCTCGCTGAGGCGTGCGCTGAGCATGAATCATTATTACAAAAGCCTGGAAATAATTACCAAATTTATGTCGGCGCTTAAAGAAAGGATCCTTTCCGGCCGGAAGACAGAATCGTATGAAAACATTTATTATAAGCGGCATATCGCGGCGGGCATTCCTTCGATGTACGGCACTTACACGGAGGAAAAATTCGAGGCGCTGGGACTGACGCTGCGGCTGGAGAGCCTGGCCACAATGCTTTTGGAAGAGCTGGCCAAGTCATTAAACCTTAAATTTGTCACCAAGCGCACAATTGTAAAGGTGCACACGTATCTGTGGTTGTTTATCAAAGCGCTGGAACTGGATGGGATTTCCACGGAAGGCCTGGCTACCAAGATTAAATACGTAAGCAGCGCGCTGGCGATAAAACAGTTTTCCATGGAACAATATGCCGATATCTTCCGTTTTATTTCCAAAGGAATTCAGGACATCATCCGGGATTATTATATTGACGCGCACGGCGCAAGCCTGCCGGTGGTTATCGGACAGGTTCTGGAGAGGAACGCGCCCGCCGGGACAATGTCACAGGGGCAAAACGGCGAGGAGCTTGTTTATCAGCTTTCAGAAAATTTTATCCGCAGCATAATATCAACAGCCTTTGGCTTGCAGACCCTGGATAATTTTGTGAATGCGGTAATCAACACCCTCAACGCAGAAATAGAAAAGTTCAAGGACAATAAACAGATTCTGAAAATAGTCATGTCCTATAACCCGGAGCTGGCCATTTCCTCATTTTACAAAAAAAACAGAAGAGTGGATAACCAGATACTGCTGGGCAACAAGGGATATTTTCTCAAAGAGCTTATCTCCTACGGGCTGAACGTGCCCCCCGGTTTTGTTATTACCACGGAAGTTTTCCGGGGATACGATGCCGTGGTCGGTTACAAATACATTTTCAATGATCTGGCTGCGCGGATCGGCAAGGAAATAAACGCGCTGGAGAAGATGACCGGACGCCGCTTCGGCGACGCGGAAAATCCGCTGCTTCTTTCAGTACGCAGCGGCGCTACTGTTTCTCTGCCCGGCATGATGAATTCTTTTCTGAATGTCGGCATTAATGAGGATATCGCGGAAAATCTCAGCAGGAAAAACGATTTTCGATGGGCGGCATGGGATTGCTATCGCCGTTTCCTTCAAACGTGGGGCATGTTTCATGGGCTGAATCGCGATTTTTTTGACGCGATTATCGACGGATTCAAGCAGCGCTACTGTGTGGAAAGAAAGATACAATTTTCCCCCACCCAGATGAAACAAATCGCGCTCGCCTATAAACAGGGCATTTTGGAAAATAATATAGCGATCAAAGAAGATCCGGTAGAACAGCTCAGAGACGCCATTATGAAGGTTTTCGATTCCTGGTATTCCCAGCAGGCGCAAATTTATCGACACCAGATGCATCTTTCGGATAAATGGGGCACGGCCGTCATCGTGCAGACGATGGTTTTTGGCAACCTAAATGAACGTTCCGGTTCGGGCGTTATTTTCACCCGCGAACCGAAAAGCGCATCAACCGCTGTTAACCTTTATGGAGATTTTATTTTCGGAGTGCAGGGGGATGATATAGTTTCCGGGCTGGTGGAAACATATCCTATTTCCGAAAAACAAAGATTGACGGAAAGGCGCGACGCGGAGCTTTCATTGGAGACAAAATTTCCGGAAATTTACGCCGAACTGGTGCGGGTTGCGGAAAAAATTATCTATGAAAAAAAATTAAATCATCAGGAAATTGAATTTACTTTTGAAGGGCCCGATAAGAACAAATTGTATTTATTGCAGACCCGCGATATGGATCAGGTAACCGCGAAAAGATACCGGCGTTTCAAGGACACCAATCAGTTGCAGACGGCGGCTCTGGGCAGCGGCGTCGGCGTGAGCGGCGGCGCTCTTTCCGGCCGGGCTGTCTATACGGAAGAAGATATTAAAAGATTTCGCCGCGAGGATCCGGAAACGCCCCTTATCCTGCTGCGTCGCGACACTGTGCCTGATGACGTCGGAATCCTCCTGCAGGTGGAGGGATTGCTCACGGCGAAAGGCGGCGGAACATCGCACGCGGCGGTAACCATTCCGCAGTTGGATAAAGTCGGCGTTGTCGGTTTCGGCAAGCTCAAAGTAAACGAAACACAGAGGTTTGCGACCATAGACGATTGCAAAATATGCGCCGGTGATTTTGTCTGCATCGACGGGTGGAGCGGGATGGTTTATTTGGGCAAACACGAATATGAGCTGACTCCTTCCCGCAGCATCAAGTTTTAATAATTCTTCGCTTTGGCAGAGTTATTTGTTTCTGGCGCGATTGCTTAAAAGGCCGCGGTTGTTTGTGCCGCGGCCTTTTTCGTGTTTTCTGGTTAGCCAGGAATTATTATAAAAGATTTTTATGGAGATAAACGGTTAGATCTCCCATGCGGTTTGTGTAGCTGCCGTACTCATTGTCGTACCAGCCAAAAATCTTCGCGTGGACTACCGGAACCTGCAACGTCTTTTCATTCAAATTTTTTAGCAGTTCCGCCGGCAGATGTGGGATATGCGCAAGATTCACCGGGATGAACGCCGTGCGGGTGTGGTTGAACTGCGCTTCAATGATGATCGCCGCGTCCTCGCCGATCAGGTCAGTGGACACATTCTGCTGCATGGTGAAACGCACCAGAGGATTTACCTGAGCGGCCTTCTCGTAAATGTCGTTGAGCTTTTTCGTGTCGATATCGGCGGCCTCCCTCTTGCCGCTTTTTCGGGCCTGGAATGTCGCGTTAAGCACGATGAGCGACAGGGTGTTGGTCGGCACGCGGATGGAATCGCCCATGAAACCGATGCTCTTCACCTCCGGAATAACTTCCGCCAGGGCGCTTGCCGCGCCGGTGGAGGTCAGAATAATGTTGTTCAGAATGCTGCGCGTTTTGCGGATGTCCTTTTCGCCCGCTTTCGGCAGTTTATCCAAAACACTCTGCGTGTTGGTAACGGCATGGATAGTGGACATGGAAGCCGTGAGAATCGTGCTTGTTTCCTCATTTTCCAGCAGCGGCTTAACCATGTGCGCCAGGCCGGTAGTGGTGCAGGACGCGGCGGAAATTACCGTATGCTTCTTGGGATTGAAAGCGGTGTGGTTGATGCCGTAAATCAGCGTAATCGTGTCATTCGGCATCGCCAGGGCCTTGTTTTTTATCTTGAAGGGAGCGGAGTGAATGACCACCTTGGCTCCGCCGTTGAGATGTCCGCGGATCGATCCTTTTTTGTCGTCAACGGCCACGGTCGGGTCTTTGAAGGAACCGCTGCAATCCACGACGATATCCGCGCCGTACTGGCGCCAGGGAATGTTCATCGGGTTTCGCTCCGTGCGTAAAACAGTAACCGGAATATCGTCAATAAGCAATTTGCCGTTTTTTTCATCCGCAATTTTTACGACAGGCTGAGCTTTATAGCCGTAAAGAAACCGGTGGAGCAAGCCATAAGTGGCGTCCGTTTCAATTAACCGGGCGATCGTTTCCATGCCGATGCCCACGTCGCGGCCTTGGTTGATGATAATTTCCTTGAAATACTTTCTCTGAACATGATGCCAGAGCGTCAGTTTGCCGATTCTACACAAACTGTTAATGCCGAGAACTGGCGCTTTGTGTTCAAAAACATGCGTTTGTGCCATGATGAAATGCCTCCTTGAAACCTGCTTATGGCGGGCTGATATTAATGCGGCCAGAAGACCGCCACTTTATTACAAGAAAGGGCAGACAAAGTCAATAATCAGAAGCCGTGAAAAACGCGCAAACACTTTAAATATGCCATGATATTGAGAAAAATTTTTTCGTGTTTCCGGGTTTTAAAAAAGACAGGGCATTGGCTTCCAAAATGTGCTAATAATTTATAAAAGTCCGTAAATAATAAAGGAGCGCAGAATGAAAAAAACATATTTGCTCGTAATATTAATAACGGTTTTTATTGCGGGATGTTCCGTGCCGAAAGTAAGTTTGTTCAAAGGCACGCCGGATCCTCTGAAAGAATACACGCTTGAAGGAGCCGGCGCGGATAAAATTCTGCTCATCGTGGTGGAGGGAATGATCTCGGATAAACCGAAAAAGGGATTATTCAGCGAAGCCCCAAGTCTTGTTGAACAGGTGGTAGTGCAGCTGAATAAGGCGCAAAAAGACCGGCAAATCAAGGCGATATTGTTCAAAGTAAATTCTCCGGGCGGCACAATTACCGCGAGCGACATACTTTACCACGAAATTAATTCCTACCGCGTCAAAACAGGAAACAAAATAACCGTTTGTATGATGGATGTGGCCGCTTCCGGCGCCTATTATATGTCCTTGCCGGCGGATATGATCATGGCGCATCCGACGACCGTTACCGGTTCTGTCGGCGTTATTTCTTTACAGCCCAAATTAAAAGGATTGATGGACAAGGTGGGCCTGGGCGTGGATGTGCAAAAAACGGGCAAGTATAAGGATATGGGTTCTCCTTACCGGGAAGCGGCTGATGAAGAGAAGAAATTGCTGCAAAAAGCGATGGACGGATTTGGAAAACGTTTTATCGATCTGGTGCAAAAGTATCGTAAGCTCTCCGCGCCGGCGCTGGCGGAGGTTTCCACGGCGCGTATCTTTCTGGCGGAAGAAGCGCTGAAAACCGGCTTGATTGACAAAGTTGGGTACATCAGCGACGCCGTCAAGGAGACAAAAAAACTGGCCGGGTTGGCCGATGACGCCAGGGTTGTTGTTTATCGGCGCGCGGAATTTCCGGAGGATAATTATTACAACACCGCGGTTGTTTCCGGAGGGAAGTTGCCTGTTTCGCTTATTAGTCTGGAGTTGCCGGAAATAATGAACGCCAGGGCCGGTTTCTATTATTTGTGGCCGGGCGCGCTTGCCGCGGATTGATTATCTGTAGATAAGTAGTATTTTCTTCTATGGCTATTATTCTGACCAACGCGTTGAAGAAAAGTTTCGGACGGATAGAAGCTGTCGCCGGGATTGATCTCGGTATTCAAAAGGGAGAAATATTCGGCCTTTTGGGGCCGAATGGCGCCGGCAAAACCACGATCATCGGCATGCTTTGCACAATTGTCCGCCCCTCATCCGGCAGCGCTTTTCTCGCGGGTTATGATGTAGTCCGGGAGCCCGCCCGCGTCCGGCGGCAAGTTGGCATTGTCTTTCAGGATCCCACGCTTGATACCGTGCTCACGGGCCGGGAAAACCTGGAGTTGCACGCCCGTCTTTATAGTGTTTCTTCCCGCGCCAGAAAGGAAAGAATCGACCAGATGCTTGGACTGGTTGATTTGAAGCATCGCGCCGATGACATCACACGCACCTATTCCGGTGGGATGCGCCGCAGGTTGGAACTGGCGCGCGGACTCTTGCATAGACCCGCGGTACTTTTTTTGGATGAGCCGACGCTGGGGCTTGATCCGCAGACAAGGGCGCGCCTTTGGGAATACATAAAGAAAACGGCACATACTGAACAGACGACGATTGTGCTGACCACCCATTATATGGAAGAGGCCCAGCATGTTTGCGACCGCGTGGGCATTATCGATCACGGCCGGATAATCGCGCTTGATACCCCCGAAAAACTGAAAGAAACAATGGGCGGCGACATGATTGTTGTACGGGCTGAAAGACAACCACTTGAGAAAATCCGCGCTTTGCCTTTTGTTTCCGAGGTGCGGGAAAACGAAGGCGCGCTGGAAATAATTACCAAAGAGGCGCACCGCCACCTACCCAAAATTTTATCGCTAATGAAAGACGTTCACTGCGTGGAGATGAGAGTGCCGACGCTCAACGATGTCTTTATCAAGCTGACCGGTCGGGATATCCGCGATGATACGGTGGAGAATTCCGGCAGTTGGGTGGATTCAGTCGCTCGTTATCGCCAGAGAGGGTCATGACAAAATGGATAAAGGATTTATCCACAGGGAACTGATGGGCGTTTACGCGGTGTGGTGGCGCGAGTTTAAGGTCTTTCAGCGCGAAAAAAGCAGGATTATCTCGAGCATCGTGCAGCCCCTGATGTGGCTTTTTCTTTTCGGTAGCGGCATCGGAGCGAGCGTCACCATCGGCTCTTTTGACTATCGTGATTATATATATCCGGGTGTTTTGTCCATGCTGGTTCTTTTCGGCTCCGTTTATTTCGGCCTTTATATTGTATGGGACCGCAAGCTCGACGTGCTTAAGGCGATCCTCGTGGCGCCGGTATCGCGCATCAGCATTTTTTTCGGGAAAGTTCTTGGCGGCTGCACTGACGTTATTCTACAAATCCTTGTCCTTTTTTCCCTTTCGTTTCTGTTTCCGGCGATCAACCCGTGGGGAATCCCGCTCGCGCTTCTTTTACTTTTAATTACGGCGATCGGGATGGTTTCGCTGGGTCTGGCGTTGGGATCGCTTTTCGAAAGCCTGGAAGGGTTTCAGGTGGTTTCAGCGTTTCTTATTTTTCCGCTTTTTTTCCTGTCCGGCGCGCTTTTTCCGATTACGGAAAAGCTTCCGCTGTGGCTGCGAGGCATGGTAAACCTCAATCCCCTGACCTATACTGTGGACGGCGTCCGGGGCGCGCTGCTTAATGTGAATATTTTCCCTCTCTATGTTGATTTTTTGATTATAATTTTCTTTACGGTAATAATGCTGTTTTTGGGCAGCTTTCTTTTTAGCAGGATGAAATAATATTTATTAATAAAAGCAAGGAGAATTCGATGAAGTTCAGTTTGTGGCGATTAATTTTGCCGGTGTTGTTTGTCTTTATGGCGGCAGAGGCCATGGCGCAGAGTTCCGTCTGGATGGTGAAAGCAGGGAAAGCCACGGTTTATCTGGCCGGATCCGTTCATTTACTGCGCGCCTCAGACCATCCACTGCCAGCGGAATTTTTCCACGCTTATGATAATTCGCGCCGGATTATTTTTGAGGTCATGCCCGGAGAGATGGAGAGGCCGGAAAACATGGAAAAATATTTACGGGCATCCGTGTACAGCGACGGCAAGACACTGCGCGAGCATCTGCCAGCCGAAATATATGAGCGCGCGGAAGTTTTCTGCAAAGATAAAAATTATCCGATGAACAGACTGGCGTATCTGCGCCCCGGTTTTTTTCTGATTACGCTTACAGTTTTTGAGATGAACAAAATAGGCGCGGATTTGAAAAAAGGCGTTGATTATTATTTCAAG
>JBBIHZ010000004.1:18623-21878 GCA_037446735.1 Deltaproteobacteria bacterium | reverse complement strand
TGAATTTTGTGAAAAATGAAATCAGTATCTGGCGATATTGGCCGCCCAAACCTCCTGCAGTAACCCGCGCATTTCATGATCAATATTAAAGTCAATCAGGAAAATGTCCTTATCAGTTTTAATTTTTGTTCCGTTGAAACCCAGCGTGAATGGGGCCTGTTTCTTATCCGGGCCGGAAAAGGAAAAATAACCAGGAACAAAGGCGATATTAAAATTGTTTAAGACAGTTTCCATGATTTTTTTGGGATTTTCGCCGTCTCTGATATAGATTAGCCTGCTGCCGGCCTGAGTCAGGGCTTCGACAAATTGGGCGGACAATTCACGCGAATAAATTACGTAGGTGACGTCACCCTGTTTAGCCAGAATGTCCGTCTTGATGGAAAGGTTAATGCCGTCTCTGGCCGTGTCGAATATCTTAACATCAACGTCTTTTTCGGCATTCACTCCGCAATTGGTCAAAAGCGCGTAGGCAAAATCTTTCGCCGAGTTGGTGGGATATGTTATCATCGGCGGCAGGGAATATATTTCTTCCGGTTTACCGACAATGCCGTTGGCCGCGGATATTTCCGTGATGATCAGACCGTTGCGCCGCGCGTAGTTTTTAAGCGATTTGGGGAAAAGAGGGCCATCGTCGTAGATAATCCGCAACCCTTGAGAAGCGGGAGGGGACTGCATGCCGTCAGTGCGCGAAATAAGCCAGTCGACAAAAAATTCAGCCGTAAGGCCGCTGCCTATCGTTAGCGGCTTATTTTGTCTGGTCATGGTGTAGTTCTTCAGGGAACCGAAAATTTTTCTCAGCACTACAATAACGTCGTCTTTCTGGTCAACCTTGACTAAAATAAAGTTTGTCCAGTTATCGCTGATGATTTTTTTAAGATGGTCCGGAGCCCGGTTTTCCAGATCAAGAAACATTGTGGTGCCGTTGTCAAATTCGATTACGGGCATTTTCGAACAATCGATGGTTATCTGCCCGGTTTTTGGTATCGGCAGGTAATAATTTCCGGTAGAAGTGACCGAAGCGTTAAGTTGCGAAAGAACCTGTTTGATCACGGCAAGGCGCGCCTCGGGCGGCATGGTTATTTTTTCTTTGGCCTCTGCGTCTTCCTTACGGTCCATGCTTTTTTCGATTAATCTGTTCTCATCATTCAGGAAAGATTTTCTGCCCGCCACCGCGATGTAATCTTTTGCGGGAAGTTTCAGTGCGTCACCAGCATAGATGCGGTTGATATCTTTTATCTGCGGATTCATGGATTTTATCAGATTCATTGTGCCTTTTATGTCCGCGGTTTCCTTCAATTCGCGAACGATAATTTTATACAATGTATCGCCGCTCTTGATGACGTACGTGCTGGTGGCGCTGGCTTGCGGAATTTGAGGAGTCTCCGCGCGTCTTTGCATCTGGAGCGTCGGGAGAGTGAGTTCTTGCGCTCCCAACTCTGTTGGCCTGCCGGGAAGAATTAGCTTTTGTCCAACGCTTAATTTATTTACATCCTCGATGTCCGGATTAAGTTCCTGAATAAGACGGTAATTGTCCGCCAGATCTTCATCTCTGATGCCGGGGATATGCCTGACAATCGTGGAGAGAATGTCGCCTTTTTTAACAATGTACACATAGGTGTTTTCTTTGGAAATAGCTGTTTTTCTTAAAATTATCTGCGCGGTATCTTCTTTGGCAGATATATTTGTGGATGAAAAAGTTGCCAGCACCACGAAAAAAAATGATATTCCGCAAAATTTTCTGATCATTTTAATTTCCCCCCGCTTAAAAGAGAGTAAAGAAATTTCAAAATATGATGACAAGTTACTTTAAATACAATTAAAAGTCAAACACTTATAGGACGAAAAATGATTCGATTGAAGCGAAAAAATGGCTGGTAAAATTGGATTTAGATGACTTTTTTCATGGCGGCGATGGCAATTTCGAGCTGCTCGTCGTCCGGTTCGCGTGTGGTGATTTTCTGGAGAGCCAGTCCCGGCCAGCTCAGCGCCCTGACGATACGAGAATGGCTGTATTTCCCCGTAAAACGTATCGCTTCGTAAGAAATTCCGGCGATAATTGGCATCAGCATGAGCTTAAAAGCGACCCGGTGGAGAAAATCCGGCCGGCCCAGCAGGGAAAAAACCAAGATAGACACGATCATGACGAATAAAATAAAGCTTGTCCCGCAGCGCGGATGGCGGGTGGAGAAATCTTTCACGTTTTGGACGGTAAGTTCCTGGCCGTTTTCCCAGGCAAAGACGGTTTTGTGTTCTGCTCCGTGATACATATAGACGCGGCGCATGTCCGCCATTATAAGCGTGGAAGCCAGAAAGCATAGGAAAATGAACATGCGGAAGCATCCTTCCAGGAAATTCAAAAGTAAAACGCTGTCTATGAAGGGCTTGATCTGCGTGAAGAAAAACGCGGGCACGACGATAAAGAAAAAAATGGCCACGGTAAAACTGATGATGAAAGAAAGATACA
The DNA here is from genome assembly GCA_037446735.1 of Deltaproteobacteria bacterium. Taxonomy (GTDB): domain Bacteria; phylum Desulfobacterota; class Syntrophia; order Syntrophales; family Smithellaceae; genus UBA4810. Next base: position 19,414 of record JBBIHZ010000004.1, on the reverse strand, counting down.
TTTCCCAGTCTTTGGGTTTTCTTTCTTCTTCGGCCAGGGCGACTTCGGCGGAAAACATCAGCGCCTTGATGCCCACAAACATCATTTCAAAAAGCGTAACCGTGCCCCGGATGAACATCCAGCCTAGCAATTTGTGGCGCTTGGTCAGCGAGACATATTCGCGCTCCTGAAAAACGATTTCCTTGTTCGGCGCGCGCACGGCCGCGGCGATTTTGTTGCCGTGGCGCATCATTACTCCTTCGATGATTGCCTGCCCGCCGGCGATATCCTCTTTCTGTGGTTTTTCCTTCATTGGTATTCTGCTCTTGCCCAAAAATCGTCTAGTGTCGAGCCTACTTATAGTATTTATGATACACTGTCAAACACCATTTGCAAAATGCAGGTTGCAAGATTGAGTTCCGATGATATAATGCCGGCGTTTGCCAAAGAGAGGAGGATTAGCGATGGCTTCGATTGATTCATCAAATGTTTTCATCAAGGAATTTCAGGAGCGATATGAAAAAAAGATGCGCGAAAAGGAAATAGAAATACTGGAACACTGGAAATCACAGCTCGACAGGATGATTGGCATGCGGCCGGAAAGCATCGCGTCATTGCAGACGCAGGTCGCAAAAACTGCGGAGATGATGGCTAACCGCCTTAAAATACTGAAAAAGGGATAGCGATGGAGCGTATTGCGGATTTCTTATTTGAAGTGGGGATGCTCAACAAAACGCCGCGCACCGGCTATCAGTTTCTGGGCAGTGGCAACGAATCGGTAGCGGAACATATTTAGATCGGAAGAGCACACG
>JBBIHZ010000004.1:16413-18583 GCA_037446735.1 Deltaproteobacteria bacterium | reverse complement strand
CAACAGGTTTTAAAAATGTGCCTGTTTCACGATATGCCGGAGGCGCGCACCGGCGACATGAATTACGTCAATAAAAAATATGTGGATGTTGATGAGGATAAAGCCGTCCGGGAACTGACGGAAGATATTTCTTTCGGCGCCGAAATAAAGAAAGCGATTGATCAGTTTAACCGCCGTGACTCAAAAGAAGCGCTCACGGTTTTGGATGCTGATCAGTTAGCGCTGATCCTTCAGCTTAAGGAATACGGAGATCTGGGCAATAAATACGCCGCGGAGTGGATAGATTGCGCGATAAAGCGATTAAACACGGAAAACGGCAAAAAGCTGGCCGAGAAGATCATTCAGACCGATTTTTCCCACTGGTGGTTCAAGGAAAAGAGCGACTGGTGGATAAACGGCAATAAGAAGTAGCTGGTCTCAAAACTTAGAAAGGAAAGCGGCATGTTTAAAAAGGCAATGTATTTGCTGGCCGCCATGTTAATGCTGGCTGTTCTTGTTAGCTGTGGCATACCTTCAGGAACCGCGGTTATCGACCGGCCCGACGAATATGCAAAGACATTCGAGGCCAAAGAAGAAATAGTTCTGCGGGCGATTGCCGCTGTTTTCCGCGAAAAAGAAATGGGCAGCAATGTAGTCATCAACAGGGCGGAAAAAATCGTGACCACGGATTACTTTACCAGAGAAGGCTGGCGGACGCGCAGCATTGCGCGGGTGCGCCAAATCAACTGGAAAGAAAGTGAGGTGATTCTCACAGTGATCACGGAAAGGCAGTCCAGAACGGGCTGGGAGATGCGCCGCTTGCTGGGCAAAGAGCAATACGACAATGCTTTTGACGCTATCGAAATGAAGATCTATGAAGAAATGGCCAAAAGAGAATAATTATAAAGGAAAGGAGCAGATATGGATCCCAAGAAAAAAGTTTCGGCGATATTTGATGAGTTTAAGAATTTCGCGCTGAAAGGCAATGTGGTTGATCTGGCCATCGGCGTAATCATCGGTGCCGCGTTCGGCAAGATTGTCGATTCGCTGGTCAAGCATATTATCATGCCCGCCATCAGCGTGCTTTTGCCCGGTGAACAGGGATATCTGGCCTGGAAATGGGTGATAAACGGCAAGGAAATTCCCTATGGGCTTTTTATCGGAGAAATCGTTAATTTTTTGATAGTCGCCCTGGCGCTTTATATTTTTATCGTAAAATTCCTGGGCATGATTATGAAGACAAAAAAAGAAGAGGCGGCAGCTCCTCCGCCACCCACCAAAGATCAGCAGTTACTTTCCGAAATCCGAGATTTGCTTAAAGCCAAGCAAACCGTTTAACAAAGTTAAAGCAGGGGCTTGCGTTTTAGGGCAACGCAAACCCCTGTTGTTTATTTTACGGTCTTATTAAAGTGACACGCATGGAATACACAAAAAAGACTGATGATGTTCTGTTTCGCGCGGGAAAGAACATGGCTGCAATTATTCTCAACCGTCCGGAGAGCATAAGCACTCTGAATATCCCTATGGTGGAGGCTATTACCGGGTATCTGGAAGAAGCGGCAGAAAATGACGCCTGTAAATTTGTCCTTTTTTACGGCGTGGGTCAAAAAAAATTTTGCGCGGGAGGTGATGTGAAAGATCTGGCAAAGAAAGCATCGGCCGGGCGCTTTGCTGAAATCAGTTTATTTTATCAGAAAGAATACGCGATGGATCTCATGGTGCATAATTTCCCCAAGCCGGTGGTGGTAATTGCCGATGGAATCACGATGGGCGGAGGAGTGGGGGTTGCCGCCGGCGCGGATACTGCTATCGCGACCGAGCGCACGCGCATGGCTATGCCTGAGGCGAGAATCGGTTTTTTCCCGGATGTCGGCGCGAGCGGATGGCTCTTTTCACGGTGCCCCGCCGGTTATCCGGAATATTTGGGGCTTACCGGATATGAAATGAAAGGCAAAGAATGTGTCCAGCTGGGCCTGGCCACGCATTACGCCGAAAGCGAAGATTTGGCGCTGATTATATCGCTTTTGGAGAATTATCAGCATGCCGCAAGTACTAAGGTAAAAAGCGGTGATATTTTGAAAATCATAGCAGCTTATTTAAAAGAAGATATGCCGGCAAACATGGAAATGACTGAGTGGGTGAAAAATTATTTTGCCGGCAAGGATGATTTAAAAGAGATTATTGACGCTTT
>JBBIHZ010000004.1:0-16403 GCA_037446735.1 Deltaproteobacteria bacterium | reverse complement strand
AAGGAGTGTCGCGAACAAGAAGCATTATGCGCGGATGTTTTTGCCGGTATCGCGCAGAGATCGCCTACCGCGCTTATTCTGACCCTGAAGCTCTTGCGGTATAATGAGGGAAGCCCCCTGGCGGAAGTTTTCAACGCCGAACTCCAAGTGGCGGAATTCATGGCGCGTCATCCTGATTACACGGAAGGTATCCGCGCCAAGCTCATCGACAAAGATGATTCACCGCGCTGATAACCGGACAAAATAGAGCAGGTGAGTCTGGCTGGTCTGAAACTATGAAAAAAATTATTTTTCCGCGTTGCGTTTGCCGAAAAATCTGGTCAGAAAATCAGCGTCTTTCGGAGATAAATCAAATTTAAACACGGCATCTTCAATCATCATCGCCAGCGGGTCCGTATTATTTTCTTCCAGTTGCGCCGATATCCATTTTACAGCTTTTTTAATATCTTCTCCTTCCGGCATTATTGTTGCCATAGAATGAAACTCCCTGATAACTTTACGGTTATAAAAAAATTTTAAAACAGCGTATTTTGCAAATCCCCGTTTTGTGATAAGCATCATGCCATAAAAAGCGCTAAAAATCATTATATTTGACTTAAATTTATTCATAATTAAATTTAAAAGCGACCCGCGGTATCTCGCGAAGGAGTGTTTGATATGAAGAAGTCGTTTGGCGCCAAAACACTTGTTTTTGCCACGCCGGTATGGGTGATCGGCACGTATGATAAAGGTAACAGGCCCAACGCGGCAACCGTAGCATGGGGAGGGGTTTGCAGTTCCAAGCCGCCTTCCGTGGCGATATCGCTGAGAAAATCAAGATATACCTACGAAAATGTTACTGAACGCCAGGCTTTCACGGTAAATGTTCCTTCCGCCGCGCAGGTAAAGATAGCCGATTATTGCGGCATAGCTTCCGGCCGAAAAGAAGACAAATTTGCGCGCGCGGGAATTACCGCGATGAAAAGCGAATTGGTTGATGCCCCGTATATCAAGGAATTTCCGATGGTTCTGGAATGCAAGCTTATCCAGGCAATAGAGGTAGGCATTCACACGCATTTTATCGGAGAAGTACTTGATGCACAAGTTGATGAAAACATGCTCGATGCCAACGGCCTTCCGGACATCTTTAAGATAAATCCCTTTATCTATGGTCCGGAGATTCAGGGATATTACGGGCTGGGAGCGTATCTGGGGCGTGCGTTTTCTGTGGGAAAGGACACATAAAAAATTATAAAGAGAAAGGAGATAAGCAATGGGAAAATCGATTAAAGGCACGAAAACAGAGAAAAACTTACTGGCCGCATTTGCGGGAGAATCTCAGGCAAGAAATAGATACACTTATTTCGCCAGCGCTGCGAAAAAGGAAGGATATGAGCAGATTTCCAGATTTTTTCTGGAAACGGCGGAAAACGAAAAAGAACACGCCAAAGTATTTTTCCAATATCTGGAAGGCGGCGAAGTGGAAATCACCGCCGGCTACCCTGCCGGTGTAATCGGCAACACAAGGCAGAACCTGGAAGCGGCCGCGGACGGCGAGAAAATGGAGTGGAGCACGCTCTACGCTGATTTTGCCAAAATCGCGAAGGAAGAGGGTTTTGAAGAAGTGGCGCGTTCTTTTGACCAGATCGCCAAGGTGGAAATGTTCCATGAGAAGCGTTACCGCAAGTTGGCTAAAAATATCGATGATCAGGAAGTATTTAAAAAGAAGGCAACGGTAAAATGGCACTGCATCAATTGCGGCTTTGTCTATGAAGGGGCGGAAGCGCCCAAGGAATGCCCGGCCTGCCGTCATCCGCAGTCTTACTATGAAGTCCTGGCAGAAAATTATTAACATCTGAATCCAGCCTTAAAAAAACACAGCTCGCGTCGTAAAGAACGGGCTGTTTTTTTATGCGCTTAAACATGCTCGATTCGAAAGGCGCATTCGTTTATCATAACTGGTTGTGCTTGACAGTGGGCGGAAAATGCCCTAGATTGACCAAGTTTTTTCCCATGGAGACAAGGAGATTATGACGACAAAGAAACAGCTGCGCGCCGCCGCGATCAAAGGACACAAAAAAAAGAAATCAACAAGGATGATATATCTCTTGGTCATTCTTGGTTCCATATTTCTGGTGCTGGTAATATTTTTCGTGCTTTTGTTCAGCGCGCTTTTTCCCCCGGTAAATGAAGATGCGGGTAAGAGAAAGGAAAGAGTTGCCGTCATAATATATTTTTCTGACCGTCAGGAACGTTTCCTGATGCCCGAGACGCGCTACGTTGCGAAAGAAGAAGATCCTTCTCTTCAGGCGAAAGAAATAGTCAGGGCGCTGCTGGATGGTTCTAAAACCGGCCTGGTAAATACTTTTCCCTCGGATGTTCGTCTGAGAGAGATAAAAATTGACAAATTCGGCACGGCTTTTGTCGATTTTGACGACAGCCTGATAAAACTTCATCCGGGCGGTTCCACGGCCGAAATGGCTTCCGTATATTCTCTGGTAAATTCGCTGACCAAAAACGTGGATTCAGTCAAACGCTTGAAAATACTAATAAATGGCGGTGAAATCACCTCCCTGAAAGGGCATATATCAACAATAAACGTCTTTTATCCAGATCCGGAACTGATTGCTAAGGCGCAGGAAGTCAAGAGCTGATTTTATTATGGCGCCTAAATCGAAAATAGCTCGCACGCGCAATATCGGCATTGTCGCCCACATTGATGCCGGCAAGACAACCGTATCAGAGCGGATTCTTTTTTACACCGGCAAATCCTACAAGATGGGAGAGGTGCATGACGGCGAAGCGGTCATGGACTGGATGCCGCAGGAGCAGGAACGGGGCATCACCATAACCTCGGCGGTGACTACATGCTCCTGGAAAAATCATGAAATCCATATCATCGATACACCCGGGCATGTTGATTTCACAATTGAGGTGGAGCGATCCCTGCGCGTGCTGGACGGAGCGGTGGTAGTTTTTTGCGCTGTCGGCGGCGTGGAGCCGCAATCGGAAACAGTCTGGCATCAGGCGGATAAATACGGCGTGCCCAAAATCGCTTTTATCAATAAAATGGACAGAGTCGGGGCGGATTATTTTGGCGCTGTTGATATGATGCGCAAAAGATTTTCTTCCATTCCAGTTTGCATCCAGATACCCGCGGGCAGTGAAGATAATTTCCGAGGAGTTATTGACCTGATTAACGGTAAATATATCACCTGGAAAGACGCCACCCAGGGACTGGAATTTCTGTCTCAGGAAATACCGGAAGAGTTTGCCGAAGCCGCGAAGTCGAACCGTGAAAAAATGATTGAGTCCCTGGCGGAACATGACGACGAACTGGCCGATAAATATCTGGTCGGCCAGGAAATAACGGCGGCAGAAATAGAGAAAGCTATCAGAAGAGCGACGATATCGCTGAAAATAGTGCCGGTGCTTTGCGGCGCGGCACTGCGCAATAAGGGCATCCAGCCGATACTGGACGCAGTGGTAAGCTACCTTCCATCGCCGGAAGAAATTCCGCCGGTGAAGGGAATCAATCCGATCACGAAAAAAGAGGAAACAAGGCAAAGCTCGGATAAAGAACCTTTCGCGGCGTTGGCTTTCAAGATCATGCTTGATGAAGGCAGGAAACTCGCGTATCTGCGCATCTATTCCGGTCAGATGCAGGCGGGCGGAGAAATCTATAACGTGGTTAAAAAGAAAAAGGAAAAAATCGCCCGTCTTCTTTTGATGCACGCCAACAAGAGAGAAAGAATAGAAAAAGCGTCCGCAGGCGATATCGTGGCCGTTCTCGGTTTAAAAGAAACAACCACGGGCGACACGCTTTGCGACGAAAAGAGCCCGATTATTCTTGAGCGCATTGAATTTTACGAGCCGGTAATCAGCCAGGCGATTGAAGCCAAAACTCCCGCCGACCAGGAAAAACTGACCGTGGCGCTGGAAAAACTTCTTGATGAGGATCCGACGCTGCGCGTCAAGTATGAAGAAGAAACGGCGCAGACGGTTATTTCCGGCATGGGGGAACTGCATCTGGAAATTATTGTGGACCGACTGCAGCGGGAGTTCAATGCCCGCGTCAATGTGGGCAGGCCCCGCGTCGTTTATCGCGAAGCGATACTGAAGCAGGCGGAAGCCGAAGGAATATTCGAAAGAGAACTGGGAGAAAAGAAACATTTCGGCCAGGTGCGCGTATCGCTTACGCCGCGCAAACGCGGCATGGGCAACGAAATTATCATCATGGCCCAGGAAAGCATGATTCCCGCGGAATTTCATGAAGCCATAACCGATGGTATTAAGGAAGCGGCGATGAGCGGCGCGCTTAATGGCTATCCTGTTACGGATGTCGGCGCCGCCGTAATCGGAGGAGCATTTCGGGATGGAGAATCATCGCCGCAGGCCTATAAAATTGCGGCAGCCGCAGCGTTTCGGGAAGCCTTTAGCAAAGCCGATCCGATGCTGCTTGAGCCGATCATGATTGTGGATGTCATCACGCCCGCGGAATACATGGGAGATGTCATTGGAGATATCAACGCCCGTCGCGGAGAAATTCAGGCGGTGAATCCCCGCGGCACCATCAGCGAAATCAAAGCCAAAGTTCCTCTCAAAGCTCTATTTGGCTATTCCACTGACCTGCGTTCCGCCACGCAGGGGCGCGCGACGTTTTCCATGATTTTCATGCAATACGACAAAGCTTAATTTTACAGAGCCGCAAAGTAATTGCGAACCAGCCCCGTAAGAACGAAACAATCTTACCGAAAACTCACATTACTGTAGCCCAATAATCCCAAGATACCTATAACAATCAAATAGATAGCCACAATATAATTAAGTAATTTCGGGAAGGCGAGAATAATAATTCCGGAAATAAGAGCTAAAAGTGCGCCAAGGCTAAAAGTTAAAGTCATAAATTTATCCTTTCTGTAAAAAGTGATATTATGTTGAATAATGAAGTTGAAAATTATTACGATGTCAAGTTATATCTAAATCAGTTAGCTTAGCGAATAGAATTATTTAGCTGTTTTAGGCAAGGAGGTATTTAAGATGGAAAAATCGGAGAAAGCCGCGGCGTATATGAAAGTAGGTTACAATTGCGCGCAGGCGATAATAAAGGCGTATGTGGCCCAGGTAGATTTAAATGAAGAAGAAATGGTGAAAATGGTTTCTGTCTTAGGCGGCGGCATCGGCAGGACAGGGCACGTTTGCGGGGCGGTGTCTGCCGCGGCGCTGATTATCGGCGCTAAATTCGGCTCGGCGGATAATACAAAGCTGGAATCCAAAGACAAAGCGTATGAGAAGGGCAGGGAACTTTTAGAGCGTTTTGCCGCCGAAAATAAAAGCATTCTGTGCAGTGAAATTCTTGGCTACGATATCAGCTCAAAAGAGGATTTAATGCGGGCAAGGCAATCCGGTGTTTTTATCCAGAAATGCCCCGGATTCGTTTCTTCGGCGGCAAGAATACTGGAGAGTTTATTGGAAGAAAATTAATTTAAAAATTCAATCGCGTATGATTTCCGTGGAACTCATTGTTATCTCTTTGTCATTATGAGCTCCCGTAGGAAGCGTGGCAATCTTTTTTCTGCTGTAACTTTAAAAATATCAAGATTAAAAGTGTACAAGTTACAGGTGGATTTGGATAAATGGCTTCACTATTACAATTACGTGAGGCCGCACCGTGGTTATCGCAATATGGGCAAGAAGCCTATAGAAACAATTGAGGCCGGTAAATTGATTAAAAAACAACTAGCAAAAGCTGCCTAAAAAAGCGCTGCCGATCAAAGACTGACTGTCCGGCAAGCGGTTGACTTTTACATATAAGGCTAATCGCAGCGTTATTCTTTCCGTATCTTTTTCATATGCTCAATACGCTTTTGTATTAATATGTCTGTGCCGATGTCTTCGCGATAGGCGATTGGGCCTTTAATGGCTTTCACGCCTTCCTCTGCTATTTTTCTGGCTTCTTCTAATGTATCGGCAATGCCGACAATGCCGATGGCGCGCGATGAACTCAAATATAGGCCATCATCTTTTTTATCTACGGAAGAATAATACAGTCTTGCTTTTCCTGCGTTGCCGACTTCGATCTTTGCTTTTGAAGATGCCGCATCAGGATGGTCGGCAGGTAGACCGTAGCCTTTGGGCACAACGTATTTGCAGACGGTTGCTTTGTGTTCAAATTCGATTTTCAGTTTGTCGAGCGTGCCGTCAATAACATGTTCACAAATTTCCACGAAATCTGTTTTTAAAAGCGGCAGGATGTTCATCGCTTCCGGATCGCCAAAACGCGCGTTATATTCCAAAAGTTTTGTACCGTTTTTTGTGGCGATGAATCCGCCGTACATCACGCCTTTGTAAGGACTGCCTGTTTCTTTTAAAAGAGCCGCCGCCACCTGACGGGTTATTTCCAGTCCTTCTTGAACATCAGATGGTTTTAAAAACGGCATGGAATGATCAGGCAAAGAAAAAGAACCCATGCCGCCGGTGTTGGGGCCGCGATCTCCGTCAAATCTTCTTTTGTGATCCTGCACAAGCGGTGTACCTACCACGGTTTTGCCGTCGCACAAACACTGTAGAGAAAATTCTTCTCCATCAAATTTTTCTTCTACAATCAACGATGAACCGCCGCTGATAATTTCCCGGCAAAATTTTAAAGCCTCTTCTTTTGTGGAGAAATGGTCGCCTTGCACCAGCACGCCTTTTCCGCCGGTGAGGCCATCCGGTTTGAGAACGATGCCTTCAAGTTCATTTAAAAAAGCCTCAACGCCATCCATTGATGTGAAAACTTTATATTGAGGATTCCCCAAGATATTGTATTTATTTACTAAATTACGGGTAAAAGATTTGGAGGTTTCCAGACGTGCCAGGCTTTTAGTGGGTCCAACTGCCGGAATGCCGATTTTTGCCAGTGCATCAACCACGCCATTGTTAAGAGGATCTTCCGGTCCGATAACGGCAAAGTCAATTTTATTATCTTTGGCAAAACCCGTAACGGCATCAAGCTCTGAGTAACTGCCGATCTGAATTTTTTCGGAAAGAGAAGCGATCCCCGGATTGTTGGCTTTCATAAAGGAAAAGAGGCGCGGATTTTGTTTTGAGCGCGTGATGGCCTCGGCGATGGCATGCTCTCTCGCGCCGTTTCCCACTAAAAGTATATTCGGCATGGTTGAAAACTCCTAAAGCAAATTCTATTATTTAAAAACTTCTTTTAACAGTTCGGTCACTCTAGCGCTGGGATTGGTGCGTATTTTTGTTTCTTCTTTGCCCAACGTGTAGAATAAACCATCCAATGCTTTAGAAGCCACATACTGATTTACGTCAAGGTTAAACATTTTTCCTACCAGGGGAAGAGCCTGCACCTTGGAATTGATAGCATCGTATTGCTGGGTCACGTTAAATTCATTCATGGCGCTACGCACCGCAGGCTGAAAAAGTTCGAGAAGTTTATTATATGTTTTATTCTTGAGATACTCGGTTGCCGCCGTGTTGCCGCCACGCAGAATCCTATTGGCGTCGTCAAAAGACATTTCCGTGATTGCCGTGGAAAAAATGTCCGCGGCCAAAGGAGCGGCTTTTTCCGCCGCACGGTTCATGCTGAGCGTGAATTCGTCCAGTTGTGGTCCGAAGCCGATTTCCCTTAAAACTTTTTCCGCTTTTCTGACTTCCTCCGGCAAAAGAATCTTCACGGCTTGATTGGCAAAGTAACCATCCGTTCTGGCCAGATAGGTTATGGAATTTTTAATGCCGACACTGAGCGCCTCCTTCAAACCCAGGTCAATTTTACTTTTGGCGGGCCGGGTTGTGTTTATCGCGTTAAGCGTTTCTCTGACAACATCCCACAAAGAAGCATAACTGTAACTGCATAATATTAATGTAAAGAAAAAACCGAAAATCAATTTTTTTTTCATTATTTGTCCTCCCCGTGATTGTTTTGGCCGGAAAACCATTTCGGATGTTTACTTTGTGCCTTACGTCAAAAGCCCTAGGCTAGAAGTATAAAAAGGAAGACCGGGGCTGTCAACCAAATAAATGTGTATTTTGGCACCTAAATTATTAAAGACAGAGTTTATTTTTTTACTTCAATCTGCTAGATTGTAAATCGTGAATGTTCAGCGGATAATATTTATCAGGAGACACGGCTTAGGGGGTTATAAAGATACTTAAAGGAACTTTATGAATTTCCGTATAAAGATAAAAAAGAATAAGTGGCTTTATGTCTTAGTTGTGCTTTTCGTGCTTGCCGGCTGCGCTTTTGCCTTCAGTACGGGAGAAAGCGGGGAACGCAAAGTTCATTACACTCAGGCAGATGTAAATCTTTTGATAGCTGCTGTTTTGCTGGCGCTCATCTTTTCTTTTTTATGTTCCATCGCGGAAGCAGTATTGCTAAGCATTACACCTTCTTATATAGAAGAATTACGTCAAAGACATACCCAAAAAGCTGACTTGCTCAAAAGACTTCGGCAGGAAAATGTGGATCGATCGCTGGCAGCGATACTGACGCTGAACACGATGGCGCATACTGCTGGCGCGACCGTAGCCGGCGCTCAGGCGGCCATTGTCTTTGGCAGCAATGCGATAGGCATCTTTTCGGCAGCGATGACCTTGCTGATACTTTATTTTACGGAAATTCTCCCTAAAACAATCGGCGCGGTTTACTGGCGTCATCTGGCGGGAGTAACATCAGGATTTATAAAGATTTTAATTGGCGTTTTGTTTCCCCTAATCTGGTTATCCGAAGGATTTACGCGTTTGATCGCGCGGGGAAAAAATTTGCATGTCTTCAGCCGCGCCGAGTTTATTGCCATGGCGAACATCGGGGAACAAACCGGAGAAATAGAGGAACATGAATCAAGGATTATCAGAAATTTATTTAAATTCGGTTCTTTGAAAACCGAAGACATCATGACGCCGCGCTCGGTCATTTCATCTCTTCCCCAGGATTTAACCATTACTCAAGCCGCGGAAAGGGCGATACATTCGTCATTTTCCCGCCTGCCGATATACGGCAAAGACCTGGACGAAATAACGGGATTTGTACTCAAAGATGACATTGTCGTGCGCAACGTGGAAGGGCAGGGCAGTGCCCGGCTCGAAACGTTAAAGCGGAAATTATTCTGCGTAGAAGAAAATCTTTCCTTGTCTGATCTGCTGGAGTGTTTTCTTGATAACCGCCAGCATATAGCACTGGTGGTAGACGCATACGGCGCCGTGCGCGGCCTGGTTACGCTGGAGGACGTGGTGGAAACCCTGCTGGGTATGGAAATAATCGATGAAATGGATAAAGTCGCGGACATGCGCGTTCTGGCCCGCCAGCAATGGGAAAAACGCGCAAAAACTCTGGGGATAGAAATTGAAGCGGCCCAGGAAGTTAAAGAGGAAAAAGAAATGTCCGCCGATAAAAACGGGGCTCCGGCGGCTGAAGAAAAATCAAATAAATAATTTTATGATACGAACAAAAGAGAAAAAAAACAGATTCTGCGCTGTAATTCTTGCCGCCGGTAAGGGTACGCGCATGAAATCGGATTTGCCCAAAGTTCTGCACCAAATAGGAGACAAACCGCTTTTGCATTATGTGCTGGATACGGCGGAAGACGCGGGCGCGGAAAAAATCATTGTGGTTATCGGTTATCAGGCGCAAAAGGTTAGCGCCTGTTTTGCGGAAAGCAGCTGTGTTTTTGTTTTGCAGGAACATCAGCTCGGGACAGGGCATGCGGTCTTGCAGGCAAAAAATGAACTTGCTCATTATGATGGCCTAACGGTAATTCTCTGCGGCGACGTGCCTCTTCTAAAGCCGCACACAATAAATAAGATGATTGATGAACATCTGGCGACAGATGCAACTTTGACGGTTTTAACTGCCATCGTGCCGGATGCCTTTGGCTACGGACGAATAATCAAAGATGGGCAAGGCGCTATCATTAAAATAACGGAACAGGTGGACGCGAAAGAATCGGAGAAAATGATCAAGGAAATCAATGCCGGAATTTACTGCGTGCAAACGCCTTTTCTGCTGGAAGCTCTGGAAAAAATTGAAAACAACAACAGCAAAAAGGAATATTATCTTACCGATATTGTGGAAATCGCCCGTAGTCATAATTTTAAGGTGCGCGCCTGCCTTGCGGATAATTACGCGGAAGTGATGGGAATCAACACGCCCGAAGAACTGGCCAGCGCTGCGCGATATCTTAAAAATTAAAAATCCGGTTCAAATTAGTGAACAAAATAATCACGTCGATTAAAGGTAATGCAGTATTGGCGCCACTGGCGGGAATTTCCAATTTGCCCTTTCGTATAATAGCAAGGGCATTTGGCTGTCCGCTCACTTTCACGGAAATGATCAGCGCCAATGGCCTTGTCCGTGATTCGCGGCGTACACTTGATTATCTGAGAAGCTCCGTTGAAGATAAACCTCTGGGCGTGCAAATTTTCGGGGCAAATCCGGAGACGATGGCTCAAGCGGCAAAAATTGCCACTGACTCCGGCGCGGATCTGATTGACATCAATATGGGCTGTCCTGCCAGGAAAGTCGTAAGGACAGGTTCCGGCGCGGCGCTAATGAAAGATCCGCTTTTAGCGGGACATATAATTGAGGAAGTTGCTAAAGCCACCAATCTTCCCGTTACGGTAAAAATTCGTTCCGGTTGGAGCCGTAACTCGATTAATGCGCAAGAATTGTCACGCATCGCACAAATGGCGGGCGCGGTGGCAATAATAATTCATGCCCGAACCGCCGATCAGGGATTTTCCGGCAAAGCTGACTGGCGGATAATAGCTCAGGTAAAAAGAATAGTAAAAATTCCGGTGATTGGTAATGGTGATATAGGGCAGCCGTCAGACGCGGTAGAAATGATGGATACCACCGGCTGTGACGCCGTGATGGTCGGCAGAGGCGCCTTGGGAAATCCATGGATTTTCAGGGGAATCAATGAGCAACCTGCTTATGGCAATGATAAATATTTGCCTGATCTTGATGAAAGATTAAAAATCATCAATACACATTGGGAAAAAGAAGCGGAATTGGTAGGTAGAAAATTAGCCGGAAAGACTTTCCGCAAGCATCTTCTCTGGTACACTAGAGGGCTGAAAAATTCGGCACAGTTTAGAAAAACGGCCGGTTCGTGCAAAGACGCAGACAGTATTTTTTACGAATTAGATAGATATTTCAACTTTTTGCGCAACTTGTCGTCCGGAGAAGCTGAATATAAATAAAACCTTGACTTTAATCCTACAAGTTGGCATAAAATAAGTGCAATTGGCGCAGACAATTGCTGTAATTTTTGGTCCTTTTTCCATTTCAAGAAGGGTAAAAAATAGCAGTGGAATTGCAGAAATTTAGCCAGTTAGAAGAAAAAATTAAAAAAATTGTAAGTGAAAAAATTTCTTTAAAAAAACAAATTCAGATATTGGAGGAAGCATTAAGGAATAAAGAAGCGGAATTAGTGGGGTTAAAAAACAAACTAAAGACGTTAGATGAGGAAAGGAACAGCGTACGCGCGAGGGTAGATTCACTGCTTGAATTACTTGCAGATATAGAATTAGCAAAATAAGCTTCCAGGGCGTGTGTTTTGAAAAAAAGTTATAACATTAGGATATTAGGGCAGGAGCTTTCAGTTTTAAGCGATGCAGAAGAAGAACAAGTGGCCAACGTTGTCCAATTTGTCAATGATAAAATTGAAGAGGTTTTGCAGTCGAAAAATGGCCTCAAAACCTTAAACGTTGCCATCCTGGCAGCTTTAAACATTTCAGAGGAATTGTTGAAATTAAAGGGAGTTAACAAAGAGCTCTGTGAGCAATTGGAAAGCAGAGCCGAAAAACTAATTCAACTGATTGATAATGCGAATTAATCAATTCGCCCCTGCGATGTACGTGATTAACATTTGTTTTGAGCCAACACTTTGAACCTGGGGCCTATTCCTTGTTTGCGGTGAGCAGGTCAGCCTTTTATCCGCTGGTCGGAAGGCAGAAAGCCTAAAGCAATCAATACCGGGCGCCCACTTAGTATAAAGGTTCAAAAAGGTGATTAACACGGCATAGGCGGGGGTTCTTTATATCCTCTCCTTAAAAATCAAAATAAATCCTTACCCCATCTTTTTTCATAACCCTGAAAAAATAATATTTCCACGGTACTTTACCGGGCTGGAGTTACAGTGGAACAATTTTTTATATAACTCTGCCGGAATATGCTCAAATGGAAACACGAGGACGCTTTCCAGTATAAATCAGTGAAAATGTTTTTGTTTCCGGCAGGGCAGGAGGAGGTAAATATATGTTGCATGTAAGTTTGTATGTGCTGGTGATATTGGCTGTAATGGTATCCGGTATGATTATCGGTTATGTTCTAAAAAACATAATTTCCGCAAAGAAGATGAAAGCTTCAGAGAGTCTGGCGTCAAGGATTGTCGAAGAGGCTAAAAAAGAAGCGGAAACAATCAAAAAAGAAGCGATTATCCAGGCCAAGGAAAATCTTCTTAAAATCAAAGGAGATTTTGACAGAGAAACAAAAGACAGAAGAAGTGATCTAGATGCCCTGGAAAAGCGCATTCGCTCCAAGGAAGAAAATCTGGATAAAAGGCTGGATTCCTTAACCCAGAAGGAGAACAATATCGAAGAGCGGGAAAAGTCGCTTGCCAAAAAGGAAACAGCGCTGGAGGAAAAACATCAGCGCTTGGATAAAGTTATGGAAGAGCAGAAACATAAACTGGAAATTATTGCCGGGATATCATCGGAAGAAGCAAAAAAAATGCTTATTCAGTCGATGGAATCGGATGCTAAACGCGATGCGGCGTTGACGATCAGAAAGATCGAAGATGAGGCGAAACTCACCGCGGACAGAAAATCGCGGGAAATTATCGCCTATGCTATTCAGAGATACGCGGGAGATTTTGTGGCGGAAAATACGGTGTCCGCGGTAAATCTGCCGAGCGAAGAAATGAAAGGACGCATCATCGGACGTGAAGGCCGTAATATCCGCGCCATAGAAGCGGCGACAGGGATAGATTTGATTGTGGATGACACACCGGAAGCGGTGGTTCTTTCCAGTTTCGACCCGGTGCGTCGCGAGATCGCGCGCATTTCTCTGGAGCGCCTTATTCAGGATGGACGTATTCATCCGGGGCGCATTGAAGATATCGTCAAGAAAGTGGAAAAGGAAGTCGATCAGATTATCCGGGAAACCGGCGAAAAAGCATCTTTTGATGTCGGCGTGCATGACATTCATCCGGAAATAATAAAGATGCTGGGCAGTCTTAAATATCGCACCAGTTTTTCACAAAACGTTCTGCAGCATTCCGTAGACGTGGCTTACCTGACGGGAATGATGGCGGCGGAACTGAAAATGAATATTAAGGAGGCCAAAAGAGCGGGACTGCTGCATGATATCGGCAAGGCGGTTGATCATAAAATTGAAGGAACGCATGCCGCCATTGGCGCGGATTTCGCGAAAAAGTACGGCGAAAATCACCGAATCATTCAGGCAATTGCCACGCACCATGATGACGGCCGCAACAACACTCTATTGGGCGTTTTGGTGCAGGCGGCCGATTCATTGTCCGCGGCCAGACCGGGAGCGCGTCGTGAAATGCTGGAAACTTACGTGAAAAGGCTGGAAGAGCTGGAAAAAATCGCTCATTCCTTTGACGGCGTTGATAAATGTTTTGCCATTCAGGCCGGCCGGGAAATTAGAATTCTTGTGGAAAATGATAAACTGTCGGATAATGATGCGGCTATGCTATGCAAAGATGTTATTAAAAAAATTGAATCCGAGCTTACCTATCCCGGCCAGATTAGGGTCACGGTTATTCGGGAAACGCGCATTTCGGATTACGCAAGATAGCATCTGCTGCGCGCGACAACGAGGTTGGCAATGAAAATACTTTTTATCGGTGATATCGTCGGAAAACCGGGCCGCAGGGCGGTGGCCGAATTAGTTCCTTCAATGATCAGGGAGGAGGGGATTGATTTTGTTATCGCTAATTGTGAAAATGCCGCAGCGGGATTTGGAGTGACCAGGGAAATTGTGGAGGAGCTTTATGGCAACCACATAAATGTCCTTACTTCCGGTAATCATATCTGGAATAAAAAAGAGGCGTTGGAATTTATTGGTGAGTATGAAACACTGCTGCGGCCGGCGAATTATCCGGCAAAAGCTCCGGGATTCGGGGCGGTCATTGTTCCTTGCGCTAAGGGCGAGTATATTGGCGTGCTGAATCTGGCCGGAAGAATTTTTATGCAACCAAGTGATTGCCCTTTCGAAAAGGCAAAGAGCAAAATTGCCGAGATGAAAGGAAAAACAAAAACTATTATCGTGGATTTTCACGCGCAGGCAACATCCGAAAAAAGGGCTTTAGGCTGGTATTTGGATGGTGAGGTTTCTGCGGTTCTGGGCACGCACACACATGTGCAAACGGCTGACAATGAGATTTTAACCGGGGGGACCGCCTATATCAGTGACGCCGGAATGACCGGTCCTTTTGATTCCGTCATCGGCGTGAAAAAAGACGCGATCATCGAAAGGTTTTTGAACCATATTCCAAACAAGTTCGATGTTGCCAAAGGTGACATTCGCCTGCAAGGAGTAATGCTGGATGTTGATGAGCGAAGCGGCAAAGCTAAGTCCATCGAAAGAATCAGTGTAAAATTGGATGAACGAACCGAAGGTATATAGCATGAGAAGCGCTTACGATGTTCTGAAAGAAAGAGGTTTTATCGAGCAGGTTACGGATGAATCACTGATTTTGGGAATTTTTAAAAAAGGGCCGGTTACTTGCTACATTGGCTTTGATCCCACGGCGGCGAGTCTGCACATTGGCAGTCTTGTGCCAATTATGGCGCTGGCGCATATGCAGAAAACCGGCAACCGTCCCATCGCGCTGGTGGGCGGGGGCACGGGTTTGATTGGTGATCCCAGCGGTAAAACTGAGATGCGTCAGGTTTTAAATTTACAGCAAATCAAGCACAACGCGGCATCAATTGAAAAACAACTTGCCCGCTACCTGGATTTTTCAGGAAAAAATAGCGCACTGCTGCTCAATAACGCGGATTGGCTGACAAACATTAATTACATAGAATTTTTGCGCGATATCGGGCGTCATTTCAGCGTTAACCGAATGCTGGCGGCGGAAAGTTATAAAATCCGGTTGGAAAAAGGGCTTAATTTTATCGAATTCAATTATATGGTTTTGCAGGCGTATGATTATCTCCATTTATTTCAGAATTATCATTGTGAATTACAGATGGGAGGAAACGACCAGTGGGGAAATATGCTGGCTGGCACGGAATTGATTCGCAAAGTGACGGGCAAGGACGCGCACGCGCTGACGTTCCCGCTCATTACTACTTCACTCGGCCATAAAATGGGTAAAACGGAAAAGGGCACCATTTGGCTGGACGGAAATCTTACCAAGCCCTATGAATATTATCAGTACTGGGTTAATTGCGATGATGCCGATCTGGGAAGATTCCTTAAATTGTTTACTTTTCTGCCACTGGAGGAAATTTCCGCCGTCCAAAAACTTGCTGATGAAAAACTTAATATGGCCAAAGCAGTTCTGGCCTATGAAGCGACAAAAATAACGCACGGGACTGAAGAGGCGCAGGCCGCCTGGCGCGCATCCAGGGAAGCGTTTCATTCCAAACCGGTGGAAGAAGGGCTGTTCCCGTCTAGTGACATTCCCCGTGATGATGATGAGGCTGATACATCCGCTATTCCGCGGTATCACGTGACAAAAAAAAATATAGAAGATGGTTTACAGGTAACGACAGTATGTTCAGCAGCCGGTTTGACAAAGTCTTTGTCCGAAGCCAAAAGATTAATCGCGCAGGGAGGCATTTATATAAATGACCGGCAGGTGAAATCAGCGGATGAGAAAATTACGGCAGGTGATTTTGGACAGGAAAAAGAAATTCGTTTACGTAAAGGTAAAAAGAAATATCTGATTGTGGAAATGAAAAATTAGCTTTTTTTGCTGATTCTTGTTCGTGGGTCAATGCTGTCTGTTATTGCGGCAAAAAACATCAAAAATTTAATAAAATATTTAATATTTTTCTTGACATAATAATAAAGAGATAGTAAATTGATTTTTACGGTTCGTCAGCAGGATGCCTGAATTAAGGCAAGTTGAATTTTCATGGTTCACCGATAGAATAATTCGCGATTTCCGGATTTTTCTCATTGTAACTGGCTGAACATAAAAAGTTATTTTAAAATTAAATATAGTGCTTGACAAACAAATCAGATTGATTTATTTGTCTTCGCTCGTTTTAAAAAGGCTCTTTGGAAATTGAATAGTGGGAAAATGAATTTGTGGGTCCTATATATTTTTTGGAATCACGCGAGAAAAAGAGAAAAAAGGAAGAGAAATCTTCCTTCTAGGATTAAAACTGGAGAGTTTGATCCTGGCTCAGAACGAACGCTAGCGGCGTGCCTAACACAT
>JBBIHZ010000003.1:0-24889 GCA_037446735.1 Deltaproteobacteria bacterium | reverse complement strand
ATCTCGTTTTCACAAAACACACGCTCCAGAAATTTCCCGCCCCGCTTAGCGATTATTTTCTCTATCCTTTCGTTTTCCACCAGGTCTATGCCGATACCGTAAATCATCATTATCTTCGCTCAGGCGTAAGCAATCGCGTCCGTAACAGAGGCAACTTTTTTCATGGCCGCCACATCATGAACACGCACAATATTGGCTCCGTTCATTATCGCGGCGGCAACCGTCGCCGCCGTTCCTTCGCTTCTCTCCGCCGGCTCATCTTTTGTTATCCTGCCGATAAACGATTTACGTGAAGTTCCGATTAATATGGGAACGCCGCACGCTCTCAGCGTGGATAGATTTCTGATTATCCGATAATTATCCTCAGCGGTTTTGCCGAAACCTATGCCTGGATCAACAATAATGCTTTCTTTTGCCACGCCGGCACCCATTGCTATTTGCATGCTCTGTTGCAGATAAGCGGTAATTTCTCCCATAAGGTCATGATAACTCAAATCACCTTTTTGCATGGTTTGCGGAGTGCCCCGCATATGCATCAGAATCAGTCCGGTTTTTGTCCGCGCGACGGTTTTGGCCATTTTTTTATCAGCGCTAAGCGCGCTTATATCGTTTACAATTTCCGCGCCTGCTTCAACGGCGCGCGCGGCAACCGCGGCTTTTTTCGTATCTATGGATATTGGTATTTTGCTTTTTTTCGCCAATGATTCAATTACCGGTATGACACGCTTTAACTCGATATTCACCGGCACTGCTTTTGACCCCGGGCGGGTGGATTCTCCGCCGATATCGATAATGTCCGCGCCTTGCGCCGCAAGCTCCAGGCCCCTTTGCACCGCCTTTTCTTGCGCGAAAAATAATCCGCCATCGGAAAAGGAATCAGGCGTGACATTAAGAATGCCCATGATTAATGTTCTGCCGCCAATTTTAATTTTACGTCGGGCTGTCTTAAAAATTAAATCTTTATTATTTTGGCTTTGCAGCAATTGACGTAAATCACAGGCAATCGCCTTAAGCCCGAAAGGCTGATTTTCAATTTTACCGGCCAGAGCCAGAATTTGTTTTTGCGTGCCCATCAGCAAAATATCGCTTGCCTCCAGCGAACAGGCGACACTGTCGCGCGCCACGGCGGCATCGCCGCCTACGGATAACATTTCCTGCTTGATGATATTGGCCACTTTACAGGGCTGCTTTTCCATAAGAATATTCAGATGGATGGTTTTTGCCGCCATCGCGCTGATGCCATAGGGATCCACGCCGATTTTTTTAAATATTTCCGCGGCTTCGTCAAAATTTTTGATATCAGCTATTCTCACAACAACACACCTGTGTGGCAACACAAATCAATGTTGGGTATAAGCGCCCGGACAGATATTCATCATGATAAAGCGGGATAGGCAGCGGACTCGCTTTTCGGCAGGGCATCTCCGATCAGTTCATCTATCTCCTGACCGCTTAATACTTCCTTCACCAAAAGTTCACCGGCTATTTTATGCAGTATATCTATATGGTCCTCCAAGAGCTTTTTTGCCCGGTCGTAATTGCGCATGACCACCGCCATGATTTCGATATCGATATTTTTGGCTGTTTCTTCGCTGTAATCTTTATGCGTGGCAAATTCCCGCCCTAAAAATATTTGCTCTTCTTTTTTTCCGTAACTGAGCGGGCCGAGTTTTTCGCTCATGCCCCATTCGCAGACCATTTTCCTCGCCAAATTTGTCGCCCGTTCGATATCGTTTCCCGCGCCGGTGGTAAAATCGTGCAACACCAGCTCTTCTGCGGCGCGCCCGCCCAGCAATATGGAAATATTGTTCTCCAGATATTCGCGCGGATAAGTGTGCTTTTCGTCAATCGGCAACTGCTGTGTCAGCCCCAAGGCCCGACCGCGCGGAATGATCGTCACCTTATGAATAGGATCAGTTCCCGGAATAAGGCGCGCCACCAGCGCGTGCCCCGTTTCATGATACGAGGTGTTGCGTTTTTCCTTTTCGCTGATTACCATGCTCTTGCGTTCCGTGCCCATCAGAATCTTGTCTTTGGCAAACTCGAAATCGCCCATGGTCACCTTATCGCGGTTGGCGCGCGCGGTATTGAGCACGGCTTCGTTTATCAGATTTTCTATATCCGCGCCCGAAGTTCCCGGCGTTCCCCTGGCCAAGACGGCAAAATTAACGTCTTCGGCGATGGGCGCGTTGCGCGCGTGGACTTCAAATATTTTTTCCCTGCCTTTTACATCCGGCAGCGGCACGATTACCTGGCGGTCAAACCTGCCCGGCCGCAAGAGAGCCGGGTCAAGCACGTCCGGCCGGTTGGTCGCGGAAATTAGAATAACGCCTTCATTGGATTCAAAACCGTCCATTTCCACCAGAAGCTGATTGAGGGTCTGTTCTCTTTCGTCATGCCCGCCGCCCAGTCCGGCGCCGCGGTGACGCCCTACCGCGTCTATTTCGTCGATAAAAACGATGCAGGGGGCGTTCTTTTTTGCCTGGCTGAATAAATCCCGCACGCGGGACGCCCCGACACCAACAAACATCTCCACGAAATCGGAACCGCTGATGCTGAGGAAAGGCACGTCCGCCTCACCGGCAATAGCGCGCGCCAGAAGGGTCTTGCCCGTGCCCGGAGGACCCACCAGCAACAATCCTTTAGGAATTCTGCCTCCCAGTTTCGTGTATTTCTTGGGATCGCGCAGAAAGTCAATGACTTCTTCCAGTTCAGCCTTCGCTTCATCAATTCCCGCCACGTCGGCAAAGGTTACCTTTTTGGATTTATCCGTGATTAATCGCGCCCTGCTTTTGCCAAAGGCCATCGCTTTGCCGCCACCGGCCTGCATCTGCCGCATCATGAATAACCAAAAGCCAATAATCAATAAAACCGGCAGGAAATTAACAAAAATCGCAAACCAGGGCGACTCCTCATGTGGCTTCGCCGCGATTTTCACCTTCTTTTCTCTTAATTGCGCCACCAGCATATCATCCTTCGGAGCATACGTTATGAACACACTACCGTTAGTCAGCTTGCCGCTGATGGTTTCGCCCTGAATTGTTACTTCGCTGATCTCGCCTTTTTCCAGATATGTCAGCATTTCCGAGTAAACAATATCCTTAGGCACTGCTCTCTGCTGATTAAAAATCTGCCATACAAACAGAAAAACAAGCACCATGGTAAGGATTACTGCTATATTTTTTGAAGACTGATTCAATATTTTCTCCTTGCTTTCTTTGATAATCTTTACATTCTTTATAATAATATCTGTTTTAACTCAAATATTTTCTACAGATAGACGCGTCGCATATTTTTGCGCCGAACGCCTTGCTTTTCAAGGCTTTGCAAAGGTGATTTCCAGGACATTGATTGTTTTATCCGTAATCTTGACTCTCTCGCTCAAATGCATTCCTTCAATCCAGACCACGGACAAACTGTCGGCCAAAAGCATCACGGAGTCGCGCACGCGACGTGGTATTTTGCGGTCGATGAAATAATCCTTAATTTTTTTGGATCCCTTCATGCCCAACGGCTCAAACCAATCGCCGTTTCTTCTGTTGCGGATAAATAAAGGCGGGCGCAATCTATCCAAATCCATATAAATCTTATTTTGTTTGCCGTAATCCACGTCTTCTTTTTTTGCTTCTCGTAAACAAAGATTGACGTTTTTTTCACGGATGAAAAAAACGCCCTCTGTCACCAGTGGATATTCGTAATCACTCTTAAACAAATCGGCTGGCCTATTTTCCAAAAACAAATGATTATATTCAATAAAAGCGCTCAACGTTCCCGGCAGATTAAGTTTTTTCCCCGTCTTGTCATTACCGATAATTTTATCCAGGGCTTCAACATGAGCGAATGAAAGCCTCTTTTCTTCCGGCTTCAGCTTCTCCAGCAAAGACTTAAGCAATCTGAATCTGATCGCCGGATGAAGGCCGCGCAACCAACTTGTTTCCACGCGATAAGAACCATCATCACCCCGTATATGGTCTGACAGCAGCGCCTGCGCCACGCAGTATTTGAGAAAATCATCTTCCCGCCTGAGTATTTCCGCTGTTTGTGTCAGACTCATTTCCAGACGCGGATTGAACTCTTTCTTCAAAAAAGGAATTAATTTAATCCGAATCTTGTTGCGCAAAAGTTTCGTGTCTTTATTTGTGCGGTCTTGACGATATACGAGTTTATTTTTTTTGAGATAGTCCATGATCTCCGGCCGCGAAAGCTCCATAAGCGGCCGGATAAATTTGCCACCACGCAGAGGCGGGATGCCTTTTAGGCCTTCCAGTGAACTTCCCCGCAACAGTCTCATTAAAATTGTTTGTGCATGGTCTTGCATATTATGCCCGAGGGCCACTTTCTGCGCCTGAAATTTTTCCGCCGCTTGCTGCAAAAAAAGATACCGCTGCCGGCGATAAAAATCTTCTGGTGATTCGCCTTTTTTTCTCAGGGATTTATCAATTTGCCCTGTGTAAAAAGGCAAATCATACTTTTCCGTCAATCGTCGGCAAAATATTTCGTCCTCATCGGATTTCCTGCCGCGTGATTTATGATTAAAATGGGCGGCGATAATCCGCAAATCCATCTCCGGAACTACTTGGACAAGAATATCCATCAGCGCGACGGAATCTGGCCCACCCGATAACGCCACTACAATTTTATCGCCACGCTCTAGAAGAGAATATTTTTTTACTGTTTTTTTTACCTTATTAATAATCATACAAATAAAGAAACTATTTCGCCCATGCTTTCGCAGTAATAATCGGCCTGAGCGGCCAGGAGATCTTCTCTCTTGCCCAAACCGTTTAGATACGCCACGCTTAATATGCCGGAATTTTTTGCCAGAAGGATATCGTTGATGCCGTCACCGATCATCACGGCCTTTCTTTTGTCAATATCGTATTTCGCAAGTAAATAAGCGATAAGGCGCGCGTCCGGCTTTTGATAGGGAAAAGTATCCGCGCCAATAATATCATCAAAATGCACATCTATATTTAATCCTTTAACAATCGACATTGTATATTTATGACGCTTGTTCGTAAGAATTACTTTTATCTTACCGGAAAAATTATTCAGCACATCCAAAACTTGCGGATATAGCCTGGTGTTGTCCAAAAGATGCTCTTCGTAATATTCACTGAAAATTTCCAGTGCTTTTTTCAATATCTCTTCCTGATTGACGGCTGCCGCCCTTTCTATGAGCTTGCGCACGCCATCACCGACAAAACCCAGAATTTCCTCCTTTCTTTTTAAAGGCAGGCCGATTTTGCCAAGCGTAAAATTAACCGCCGCCGCCAGATCAGCGCCGCTCGCGACAAGAGTGCCGTCCAAATCAAAAACCATCAAATCTATATTTTTCTTCCTCATAGGTGTTTTCAATATAGCCAAATGTTCGGTTAAACACAAGTTTCATTAGCTAAAAACAGTTTGACCCCACCTCTTGCTTATGTTATTGAAATTACAACCGCTTGGATCACTTCTCTCGACTGAGACGGTTCTTTTCGCCTGACGTCATACAGAGGTCTTCCTTGCCGTGGAAGGCCTTTTTTATTGGAGAATACTATGCCGGTTGCCGGGAAAAAGAACCAAAAAAGCAAATATACTTTCGCGATAATCGGCACCGGAATGGTCGGCACGGCCATTGGTATTTTGCTTAAAAAAGCCGGCTATAAAATAACGGCTGTTTACGATAAATCACCGGCAGCGTCGCGAAAAGCGCTTAAACACATGAAGGCGATATCTTTGCGCGATCCTGCTCAAGCTTCGACGCATGCCAACTGTCTGCTGATAACCACGCCTGGTGATCGGGAAATTGCCAACGATTCCGACATGAGAGGTAAATTTGTTTTTCATCTGAGCGGCGCGGGAGGGCTGGATTTGCTTGATGCGGCCGCGGAAAAAGGCGCTTGCGTCGGCAGTTTTCATCCCCTGCAAAGTTTTTCTTCAGTGGAAACCGCCGTAAAAAATATACCGGGTAGCTATTTCGGCGTTACGGCGGAAGGAAAAGCCAAAACACTGGCAAAAAACATTGTCACGGATTTAAAGGGAATACCACTTTTTATCGCTGACGAGCAAAAGCCGCTTTATCATGCCGCCGCCTGCTTTGTTTCCAATTATTTAGTAACTTTGCTCAACAGCGCGGAATCAGTTTATCAGGCAACCGGCATCAGCGAAAAAGAGGCGAAAAAGGCATACATGCCCCTTGTTTACGGCACGCTGAGAAATATTGAAAGATGCGGTTCCGTTTCGGCGCTTACCGGCCCGATAGCCCGCGGCGACGCCGGGACAATTAAAAAGCATCTGCAAACCATCGAAAAAAATGTTTCTCAATTCAGCAATATTTACCGATCTTTGGGTTCGATGACTGTTGAGCTGGCCGTAAAAAAAGGCTCTATTTCTTTGGAAAGAGCGCATTTGATGAAAAAAATCCTCAAAGGAGAATAATTATGAGCACGCAGAGCAAAATCAGCCGTAAAACCATCCTTGATTTAAAAAAAATGAAATCGACGGGTGACAAGATCGCCATGCTGACCGCTTATGATTTCGGCATGGCGTCGCTTATCGATGATACGGATATTGATATTATTCTGGTTGGTGATTCTCTGGGCAACGTGGTTTTAGGATACGATACAACGCTGCCCGTCACCATGGAAGATATGCTGCATCATACAAAAGCGGTGGTCCGCGGCGCGCTAAAGCCGCTGATCGTGGCCGACATGCCTTTTATGTCCTATCAGATTTCACCGCAAATCGCGCTCGCCAATGCCGGTAGATTTTTACAGGAAGCGGGCGCGCAGGCCGTCAAGCTTGAGGGCGGCCGCGAGCAGGCGGAAGCGGTGCAGAAAATCACCTCTTCCGGCATTCCGGTGATGGCACATCTGGGTCTTACGCCGCAATCCATTCACCAGATTGGCGGCTACAAAGTCCAAGGCAAAAAAGAAGATGCGGCCGAGAAAATGCTTGATGACGCGCGCATTCTGGAAGAAGCGGGAGCTTTTTCCCTTGTTCTCGAATGCGTGCCGGAGAAACTGGCCAAGGAAATCACTGAGTCCATCTCCATTCCCACCATCGGTATCGGCGCGGGCGTAAACTGCGACGGTCAGGTGCTGGTGATAAATGATATGCTGGGGATGTATGAGAGAATTACGCCAAAATTCGTCAAAAAATATGCTAATCTGGGCGCGGAAATTAAAAAGGCGGTGAAAACCTATATTGCGGAAGTCAAAGACGGCGCCTTCCCCGACGCGGAGCACAGCTTCAAATAATTAACTGATGAATAAAATCTCAGTTTATTCGGATGTCCGCCTTGGCTCTTAGCTTCTCCATGAGCTTGGCAAAAGCATCCGACTGCTTTTGCTGCTCGAGGTAATCCGATATTTTATCGCGAACATCGTCCAAGGCGATTTTTTTCTCCGGATTGCGCTCCAGCACCTGAATAATGTGATAGCCGTAATCGGTCGTGATAACCGGACCAATTTCCTTGATCTTTTGCGAGAAAGCGGCGTCTTCAAAAGGTTTTACCGTCTGCCCTCTGGTTATCGAACCCAAATCCCCGCCGCTTTCCTTGCTGGGGCAATCGGAATTTTTCGCGGCAATTTCCGCGAAATCAGCTCTTTCTATAATCTGCTTGCGCAGGTTTTCGATTTTTTCTTTTTTCTGCGCCTTTGTCTTATCGTCGTCTTTTTCGTTGATCGCAACCAAAATATGACGGAGGTGGACGCTTTCCGGAACTATGAATCTTTCCTTGTTCTCTTTGTAGAACTTGCTTATTTCACGGCGCGTGGGTTTAACTTTCCCGTCTAATTCCATGGAAATAATTTTTTTAACCTTGATTTCAGTAGCGATATTTTTATTGAGATCTTCCATCTTCATCTTGTTCGCCTTGAGGAATTCTTCTAGCTTCTGCCCCGGCTCAATACGCGACCTCATGCGGTCAATTACTTCATTAATATCCTTTTCATCGGCGATAATTTTTCTTTTTTCTATTTCATTTTCCAAAACCGTGCGCATGATGAAATTTTCCACCAGTTGCGTCTTGATGTTTCCCTGCGCTTCCTTTATTTTATCTTTGGGAATCTGGCCCTGATACGTCTTCATAATATCCTTGATTTGCTTGTCCAGTTCTGCCTTTTTCATGAACTTACCGTCAACGCTTACCGCGACATCAGGCGGCAAGCTTTTACTCGGCGCGGCGACAAACTTATCACTGAATTTCTGGCTTTGGTTAGTTTCTTCCGTGGCGGGAGTTTCTTTTACATCGCTGTCTTTTGAACAACCGGTTGCAATAGTAAACAAAATTATGATAATTGCCGATAAAATATAAATTCTGTTTTTCATTAAAAATCCTCCCGCGTCCTGCATGATTTGGCATGAAACTATACGTAAACGTATTTCACGTCAAGAAGATTATCCGTAAATTACCGGAAAATTATTTTTCAGGTTATATCTCTTAAATATCGCAACATGGCCATTTGATCATTTAAAAAAATGGCTTCATGATCAGAAAAAAAATAACCAACAGTCTTCCCGGACAAGCTCAGTATTTCTTTGAGCGCTTCAGTCATGGCAATTTGCGGATAGGCCTCTCTGGTTAAATAGTTGATTAATTTCAAAGTTTTAAAGGCGTCAAACCAAAGGTGAAAGTGTTTGATCAATACTTTTTCACTTTTCGTATTAGCGCTTATTTTCGACCAATTTTTTTCGAAACGGCATATTTTAAGAAATCCTACCAGGCAGGGATGAATCCTGCGCGCGTTTTCCTCAATTTCAGTAATTTTTGCCGCGCTTTTTTCTTCCATCAGTTTGACCCAGCTTCCCACAACGGCAAAAACACGCGGGTCATATAACAAATATTTTTGCTTTGTACCGGCCAGAAACGAATGAATACTTTTACCTGTCCCGAACGGCACGCGCAAGGAGGGGCGCGCCGCCGGATATACGCAGGTATCCCGCAAATAGTTAACCTTTCCCACTTTCGCCAGCTTATTGAGAAAATAGAAATCTTCCCCCGCCTGCCGCTGATTCATCCCGGACTTCCAGATAAGCATCAGACGTTGTGATGATCGTGGAGCCGATCGAATGATATGCGTAAGGTGATTTTGCCAAGCGTAGTCCCAAAACCCAGTAGCGCAAATATATTTCATAAAAACAAATGGCCGCCTGCTCCTCGTCGCCTGGCGGCATTTGGTGGGCGTAAGCTGTAATCGCCGTCTTTACCTCCCCGGAAAAATAGTTTTTTATCGCGGACAAGTAATTATCCTTTACCAGCGTGTCCGCGTCAAGACTCAGAAGCAGTTTTTGCTCTGGCATTTCTTTTCTCCACAGGCGCAGCATGGCATCCATGCCGATTTTTCTGGCCATGCCGACACCGCCGCGTTCAGGAGGAAGCGCCGCGCCTTTGCTTGCGGCGTCTATATAACCGATTTTTATTTTTTTATCCGCCAATTCTGTCAACTGTTCATGCAGTTTTCTTTCCGCGCGGTATTTATCGAACGATTTTTTACCAGCCAGCGACGCTAATATTTCCAATGTCTCACGATTATTTTTTATATCTTCCTGCGGCGAATTCACGCGGTTATTTATCACGCAGAGCACCAGGGTATGTTCGAGGGAAGAAGCGGAATTTTTTGCCAGGGATACGAGCGTGAAAAAAAGTGATTCTTTTTCTGCGTAGGCGGGTATAACTACGGCGCGTGCCGCGTCTTTTTCATAGGGTGTAATCAAACGCCATTTTTCATCACACGCGTATTTTTGCAGATAGTCCTCGAGCAGGGAAGATTTTTTCATGACAGGTGTTTCAGCACGCCTTCTTTCAGCATGTGATAATCATCTCCTTCTATCCAGTTAATGACGATTCCTTTTCTCTCCATGCGGCGAAACCAAGTCTCCTGCCTTTTGGCAAACTGATGAATAGCGGTATTCAATTTATTTTTCATTTCCTGAAAACCTATTTTTTCTTGCAGATACATGGCAATAAACTTATACTCCAGGCCGAAACTTTCCAGACGGGACCATGACACGCCTTTCTCATGCAATTGCGCCACTTCATCCGCCATGCCGCCGGACAGCCTTTCTTCCAAACGCCGCGTGATACGTTTTCGCAATATATCTCTTTCCCAGCGAATGCCAAAAACAGCGGCGTCGATATAAGGTTTTTTTCCCGCAAAGCCCGTTTTATTTCTCATCATTTCAATTTCAATCGCCCGGATCAGGCGCGCGCGGTCCTCCAAATCCGTTTTATTATGAACCCGCGGTTTTAGCGATAACAGCAGCTCTTTAAGAGCCTCTATCGTTTTTTCGCCTAGCTCTTGGCGCAATTTTTCGTCTATCGGCGCAGAAGGCAGATCATAGGCGGCCAGCACCGCTTCCAGATAAAGCCCGGTTCCTCCCACGAGCACAGGCAGTATCTTTTCCCGCGTGAGATGCATGAATACTTCATAAAAATCACGTTGATAGTCAAAAAGACTGAATTCCTCTTCCGGGTCAATCACATCAATCATATGATATTTAATTTTTCGTCCATCAATTATATATTGTTCAATGTCCTTCCCGGTGCCGATATTCATCCCGCGGTAAACCTGACGCGAATCAGCGGAAATAACTTCCCCGCCAAATTCCGCCGCCAACCTGACGGCAAGCTTTGTCTTCCCCGACGCGGTGGGCCCCAGAATGACAATAAGATTTTTTCTCATTTTTTAAAAACATGAACCATTGTATGTAAGCAAACCAAGTTATTTATATATCATTATCCTTAGATATTCTACCAGTAGCGGCCAGCAAAATGTTGAAAAGAATAGATTTGGGCAAAGAGGCCATTTTGCCGCTCATTTTCAAAATGAGCTGGCCTTCCATTGTCGCCATGATGGCCATGTCCATCTACAATTTTATCGATTCCTTCTGGCTGGCGCGGCTCAGCTCCCAGGCGCTGGCCGCTCTTACCGTTTGCTTTCCCCTACAAATGATTTTCGCCGCTATCGGCGTGGGCACCGCGTGGGCGCCGGCTCTTTTTCCGCGCGCATGTTCGGAGCGGGCAAAGACCTGGAAGCAGGACAAACAGCCGGACAAATATTTTTTCTTTCTTTTCTTTTCGGGCTGGGCATTATTTTGCTTGTTTTACTTTTTCATGACCAATTGATCAGGCTTTTTGGCGCTACCGAGGAAATATTGCCTCTCTGCCGTCAGTATCTAATAATTATCTCCTTCAGTTCCCGCTTTCTTCTTTTTTCCATGATGTCGAATAACCTATTGCGCGCGGAAGGACGGCCGCTTCTTTCCATGTATGTGGTTCTGTTCGCTTCTGTTACCAGCGCCATCCTTGACCCATTTTTGATATTCGGCCTGTGGATTTTTCCGCAACTGGGCATCAAAGGCGCGGCTTTCGCGGCTGTAATCGCTCAGTTTGGCGCGTTTTTGTTTTCCGTAAGTTTTTTTCTTTGCCTGAAATCGTCCAAATATAAACTGCGCCGTAACTATTGCGCGCCGAATCCGCAGATTATGCGCGCTATTTTCTCCACGGGCTTTCCGTCCATTGTCTCCACTTTTATCATCAACCTGGTTTTGATTGCTTGCAATCATGTGCTGGCGCAATACGACGCATGGACGGCAATACCTTTTTCTAATCTTCTGGCTTTTATTCTGACTTACTATTACGCGCGGCGCGAAATAAGGCGCTTTAAATCTTTGGAAATCAGTCTTGAGCGTTATCGGCCAAGCTCTGAATAAAAAAATGCCCCGCTTACACGGGGCATTTTTTACTTGATATAAAACTGTTACTTTTTTCTATTATAGCGGCTGCACATTTGATGCGCTGGGGCCTTTATTGCCCCGCTCTACATCAAAGCGGATCCTTTGACCTTCGTAAAGAGTCTTAAATCCCGTTCCCTGAATGGCGCTATAATGCACAAAAACATCCCCGCCTTCATCGTTTTCGATGAAGCCGAACCCCTTCTTCTCGTTGAACCACTTTACCTTTCCTTCTGCCAAAGCTAAATACCCCCTCTTAAAAATATTTCTTTCCGGCTGTAATCACCGCCGGAAAAATAAAAAAACCGCATAAATTCTTTTTTCCCATACAAGAAATTTATGCGGTTAATTTTTCTGTCGCAATAACTAGCACGAAAACTTTCCTGATATCCGCCGTCGGCCTAAATAATCGTAATATTACGGCTTTTAACATTTTTTCATTTGGTAGCACTAATTATTTCCAAAATCAACTTTTTTTTGAATAATTTTCTGTATGTTTTTTTACAGATGATGAAATGATTTTTTCAATTTCTGCTTCTTTTCCCCAATAAAAATGGTCCGCTCCTTTGATTATTTCCAGTTTGGCGTCGATTTTTTCACTTTTTTCGGTTATTTCGGCAATATCGCAAAAATTATCCGCATCACCGCAAATTATTAAATTCACTTTGTTTTTTAACTTGGCAAAATCAAAGTTAAAATGATTAACCGGCGGAGAAATAAATATTACGTAATAAAATATCTGATCTGTCTCTGAAATAACTTTTGCGCCAGCCCACGCGCCAAAGGAATAGCCCGCAAAAAATATTTCATCAAATTCTCTTTCGTGCAGATAATTAGCCACATAGATAATATCACAGGATTCGCCCTTGCCTTCGTCATAAACTCCACTGCTGGCGCCGACGCCCCGGAAGTTAAAGCGCAAGGTGGCGTAATTTTCACCCGCAAACGCCTGCACCGTTGCCGCGACCACATTATTATGCATGGAACCACCCATCAACGGATGAGGGTGGCAGACAATTGCCGCTTTTTTACTATCGGCGTTATGCAGCAGCGCTTCGATTACTAAATTATCATTTCTAATAAAAACCTGCTCTTCTTTTATCATTATTTTCAGATTTCTCCCATCCAATGACAGGCACAATATCTTCCGGAGGCAGTTTCTTTTAACGGCGGCTGTTGCAATGAACAATTCTCACGTTTGTAAACGCAGCGATTCTGGAAACAGCAGCCGTCTTCTCCCACTGTTCCAGCTTCGCCGGTAATTCTGGTCATTATTTTATCGCCGGATACCGCGCAGGATGGAGCTGCGGAAAGCAAAAGCCGCGTGTATGGATGCAGTGGATTATCATAAATATCCCGGTTATCCGCCAGCTCGACAATGCGCCCCAGATACATTACCGCCACCCGGTCGCACATATGGCGGATAACATTTAAATCATGGGAGATAAATAAGTAAGTCAGTCCGAACTCGCTTTTCAGATTCTTGAGCAGATTAAGAATCTGCGCCTGAATGGATACATCCAGCGCGGACACCGGCTCATCAGCCACAATAAGTTCCGGCCGTAAGATCAGTGCGCGCGCAATGCCGATGCGCTGCCTCTGACCGCCGCTGAATTCATGAGGATAGCGATTTGCCTGCTGGCGGGTCAAGCCAACCTGTTCCATTAATTTCAGCACAGCTTGTTTTCTTTTTTCTTTATCCTCCTGCCCGTGAATAATCAGCGGCTCTTCAATAATTGCCGCCGCCGAGCGGCGCGCGTTGAGCGATGAATACGGATCCTGAAAAACAAGTTGCACGCGGCGGCGATAGCTTTTCAGTTCATTATTATTGTATTTAAAGATGTCCTGACCGTTATAAAATACAGAACCGGAGGAGGGCTTTTCCAGCAATGTTATGAGTTTTGCCAGGGTAGATTTTCCGCATCCTGATTCGCCGACAAGCCCCAGCGTTTCCCCCTTGCATATCTGCAAATCAACATCGCTGAGGGCGGGAATTAATCTTTTTTTATCCCCGGCCAGCGCCGAAACGGTTTCGTAATTTTTGCTTAAATTTTTTACTTCCAGTAAAACATTCTGCATTTGTAAAATTTTTTATTTAACCCTGTTCATCACTTTTTCGCTTTTCCAGCACGCCGCCAGGTGATCTTTTTCTATTACCGTCAAAGGCGGTTCATTTTCCGCGCAATAGTCATCCCCATAGGAACATCGGTCATAAAAACGACAGCCGGGCGGAAGATCATACAAACCGGGAACCGTACCGGGAATAGTTTTGAGATATTCAGGCACTTGGGAATTGGCGGCACTACACACCATCGGCAGTGAATCGATCAGTCCCCGCGTATATGGATGAGCGGGGTTTACAAATATTTTATCAGCCGGCGCGTCTTCCACTATTTTCCCGGCGTACATTACCGCGATTCTCTGCGCGTGCCGCGCGATAAGGCCCAGGTCATGCGTGATAAATAACACGGCCATTTTGTTCTTTTTTTTCAGTTCATCAATCAATTCGATAATCTGCGCCTGAATGGTCACATCCAGAGCGGTGGTAGGTTCATCCGCCAAAAGAAGTTGCGGATGGCAGGACATCGCCATGGCAATCATTACGCGCTGCCGCATGCCGCCGCTTAGCTGATGCGGGTAATCGCGCGCTCTTTTATCCGGATCGGGAATTCCTACTTCGCGCAGTTGCTCCACAGCCATCAGAGCCGCCTCTTTCGCCGAAACGTTTCTGTGCAGACGGATAGCTTCGGCTATCTGTTCGCCAACGCGAAATACCGGATTAAGCGAAGTCATCGGCTCCTGAAAAATCATGGATATTTCGCTGCCTCGGACGGCGCGTATCTCCTCATCCGAAAGTGTCAATAAATTTTTATTGGAGAAAATAATCTTGCCCTGGCTTATTTTACCGCGTCCCGGCAAAAGACGCATAATGGAAAGAGCGAGCATTGTTTTGCCGCATCCGGATTCGCCGACAACTCCTACCGTTTCGCTGTTTTCCACGCTTAAAGATACACGATCAACCGCTCTGATTGTCCCTTGAGCGGTATCGAATACGGTTACCAAATCTTTTATTTCAAGAAGCGCCATTTTCGTGCCAACCTGCGAATGGATAAAATAAACGCGAATCTAATGCGTCGAAGCTGCGTGGAAAATACGGCGATTTTATTTTTCGGCCCGTTTGCTCAAAAAATGCACCAGCAGTCGCATTGGCACGCCTGACGCGCCTTTGGGAATGTATGGCCTGTCTTTATCGAACCAGGCGGGGCCCGCGATATCCAGATGCGCCCAGGGGTAATCACCGACGAACTTGCTTAGAAATGCCGCGGCGGTGATGGTGCCGGCGGCGCGTCCGCCGCTATTTTTAAAATCAGCGATATCGCTTTTTATCTGCTCGGAATAAATATCCCAAAGCGGCAGCTCCCAAACCATTTCGCCTGTCGCCTGCGCGGCCATGCTAATTTCCGCTTTGAGCTTTTCATCCGTACCCATCATGCCGATAACTTCATCGCCCAACGCAATGACGCAGGCGCCGGTCAGCGTCGCGATGTCGATAACCGCCGCCGGCTTATATTTGGAGGCATACGCGAGAGCATCTGCCAAGATAAGCCGGCCTTCCGCGTCCGTATTTACAATTTCAATGGTTTTGCCCGAGTAGGACCTCAAAATATCGCCAGGCTTGAGCGCGCAGCCGCCGGGCATATTCTCCGTGGCGGGAATCAGGCCGACAATATTAATCGGCAGTTCCAAATCCGCCGCGGCCATAATCGCGCCCATTACCGCGGCGCCGCCGGACATATCCGTTTTCATCTCATCCATTTTTTCGGCAGGCTTGATGCTGATGCCGCCGCTGTCAAAAGTAAGGCCTTTGCCGACCAGGACGACCGGCGCGCTGCCTTTTTTCCCGCCGCTATATTCCAGAATAATGAACTTCGGCTCCTGGCAGCTTCCGGAGGCAACTCCCAAAAGCGCGTTCATCTTAAGTTTTTTCATTGCCGCCTTATCCAGAATCTTGCAGGAAACTTTTTTCCGGCGGGCTATTCCGCGCGCTTTTTGCGCCATTATCGTTGGCGTCATCTCATTGGCCGGAGCGGAAACCAGATCCCGGACAAAACAAACGGCATCGGTAATGACGCGCGTTTTTTTAACCTCCTGAGTGACTAACGCAAAATCCTGACCACTTGCGAAAATCTCCAACTGCTTCATCTCTTTAATTTCGGCGCGATCTACTGTCTTAAAAGGCGTGTATTGATAAAGCCCTAAAACAGCGCCTTCGACTGCGGCGCTCGCGAGCGGCTCTTTTTCACCCGAGAAAGCTGTGAAATCCAGAGCGGTGGCGACTTCGGTTATATTAATCGAGCGCAGATGCTGCGTTGCCTTGGCATAAGCGGCGCGCAGTTTTTCGAGCTTGAATTCATTTTTCTTTCCCAAACCGACCAGCGCGATTCTTT
Source organism: Deltaproteobacteria bacterium (assembly GCA_037446735.1). Taxonomy (GTDB): domain Bacteria; phylum Desulfobacterota; class Syntrophia; order Syntrophales; family Smithellaceae; genus UBA4810. Next base: position 8,720 of record JBBIHZ010000003.1, on the reverse strand, counting down.
TTGCCGGCAGGAGGCCTCTGGTATGAATTACCGCAACCTGAGCGGGTTTTGCCTCAAAATCACCGCTTTTTATTATATCGCTTATCAGGCCGTCGCTTTTCGCGTCTACATCATAAGCCAGGCCGAAGAGTTTTTTATCTTCTTCAAACAAGGCCAAAATCAGCGCCTCGCTTTTTGCATCAGTTAGATTTCCTTTTCTTACATTAATTTTCAAGGCAGTATCTCCCTTCTTCCGTTCATTTGAAACATGCCGAAGATAGCATAAACCTTAAAAAAGTCAATGTATTGCGTGTGAAGGGAAAAGATTTACTGGATGGTCACGCTGTTGCGGCGCAGAAAAATGCCGACGCTTTTTTCATTATGTTTGAGAACAAATCTCAGATAATTGATATTTTTGTCGATGGCTTCCTGATAGATGTTTCTTTCTATGCGCCATCTTTTCCTGAAATGAGCGGTCATGAAACGGCTGACATTGTCCAAATCTTTTTCCATCCTGTGTTTGGTAATGTGGTAGAAATTGGAAGTCTTTTTCAGCAAATCATATTCACTGGCAAATCCCGGCACTTTGCCTTCTTCAAATTCGCGGAAAAGCGGCATTAATTTTTCCAGATAAAACCTGTCGGACATCTGCGCCAGTAAATCCGCCGTGCCCAGCATTTTACCGAGCAGTTCTATATTGGATGAAGCAAACTTCATGGAACCGATGTCCATGCTCATACCGGTACAACTGATAATATCGTTGAAGTTTTCCAAGTCGTCCCTGAAATAACTATCAACCTCGTAGTGCTTCTGGATAAACTGAATGCCCCTTTTGATATGCAGCAGCGTGTATTTTGCGCCTGTGCCTTCAATATCGTCTTTTGACTGAATATAGCCAGTGTCATGCATCAGGGTGCTGATTAAGCCAAGATTGATTTCTTTGTCGGTAAACTCAATTCCTTCGACAGATGCTCCATGCAGCAGGCGAGCCATCGCGAGCAATACATGCAGCGTATGCTGAAAATCATGATAATCAGTATTGCAGGCGCGGTATCCCGGATATTTGCCTTGAAAAAGTTTTTCCACATCGCGGTAGGCCTGATCAAAATAATGGAAATCAAACTGCGGACTGATCAATAAAACGGTGTGCTTTACTTCCTTGATAACTAGATTTTTATCTCGGATATCCAGCAATTGTGAATGTAATACGTTATCGTTTTTAGCTTTTGCCGTCAGCGGCGTCATTGCTACCCTGAAACATTGACTTGTTTTCTTCTTTCTTTACGGCATAAATCATTTAATTCAGCGCGTCAAGAAAAAGAGGATTTATTTTTGTCTTGCATTATTCCCATTAAAAATGAGTCCTTGCTATCATCATGGATATGGCACGTTCATACTCTTGGTAATGGCACAAGCGCCACGTGTCGCCGTCACCGTTACCGTTGGTGAACCGGTGAAACTTGTTGTTTGCAAACAATTGTTGCCAAATGATGTACAATTACCGGTTGCCGTTGCTGTGCCACCATAGTATCCACCCCCTCTATTTGCAAGTGTTCCACTCTGGTTTATAATAGTAATATTATATGTTACAGTTGCATCGGTTACAGGCGCTCCAAATTCATCTGTTAAATATACCTTTACATAAACACGCTGATTACCCTGGTTCCTCATTACACGCAAAAGAATTATCTTCAATATTTAAACAATCTAAAGTTTGCTCTGGTTGAACATCAATATCTCTATCCCATGTATAAGTTGTGAATGTTCTTTCCGCGCTCTAAACCAAAAACGGAATAATTAGCAGAAAAGAAACCGCCAAAATAATTTTTTTCTCTTCATTTCCTTTTCCGGTTTTATTTTTTAATCAAAACTCCTTGCACAATAATTTTATTATCGATCAGTTGCTGTATTGTTGCCGGTGAAATTAACCTGACAGTCGGCATCACCGCCGTTTATAGCGATATCCGCATTCATCGCGTTATTGTAATTAAGCACGATTCCCAGGGCAGTTGTGCAGGTTCCTGTCGAAGAGTACGCCGTAATCGTGCCTCCCGGATTTAACCTGTTGCCGGTTTGTGTAATTTCACTGTTATTGGTTATATTATTACGGCAGCCGGTATTGAGATAGAAATCACGGGTTCCACCCAATCCATTCCACACGCGATAATTGTCGCAGCCAACATAGATAGTTGCAGAACAATTGCCGCTGCCGTTAGCATTGCTAACGGTAAGCGTGAAAGTATTTGCGCCCGGTGTAGTGCGCGCGCTGGTCGTGCACGTGCCGCCGGTAGAGTTAGAAAAACTGCCGCATGTTCCGCCGGGAGAACCTGTCCAAGAACCATTAGCTGGACCGTTGGTAATTGTCCACGTCAAATTTGTGGTGCTGTTATACGGTACAATAATCGGATTAGCAACAAGTGTGCACATAGGCGGAGCAGCCTGGTTAACTGTAAAAATTTTTCCGGCGATGGTAATCGTGCCTGTGCGGGGCGAACCTGTACCGTTCGCGGAAACGCTATAAGTAACCGTGCCACTGCCGATGCCGCTGGCGCCGGCGGTGATAGTAATCCATGCATTATTGCTAGCCGCTGTCCATGGGCATCCTGTATCAGTGCTAACAGCCACGGTATTGCCTGCACTTGCTGAAGGATTATGATCCCTGCTGGTCGGATTAATGGTAAAATTACAGGGAACGGAACAGGGATAAAATATTTTAAAATTGCTTATAACTATATTCTGCGTGGCTCCGCCCGTGCCTTGGGTAAAGCCAAAAATCATCTTTTCAAAATTGGCGTGATCAGCCGCGCTTAATTGCACGGTTCTGTTTATCTTAGGCGGAAATAAGGCATTAATATAAGGACTGAATACATTTTGAAAGTTAGTTATTTCATTCTCCGGACAAGATGTGCAGGTGGAGCCAGAGCAACAGGCTTCTTCACAACCCACCCATGCTTTTATGTTATAGGAATATACACCGCCTACCGCTTCCGTGGCGCGGGTAACTTCCACCCGCACACGGTGCGTCTGGCCGTCTTCCATCCAGTTAAAGGAGCCTACTTTGCCACCCGTTCGCTGACAATAGCCGCCTCTGCCGTCGCCCGCCGCAGAATTCACCGGCCCTGGGTTGGTGCAGCTACTGGCGCATTGGCCATGAATGTTATCGTCATAACTGGCCTGCAGACATGTTGTGCAGCCTGCGGTGCAATTGCCGGTTTTATTATCGCCCCAAAACATCAGAGCAATGTGATTTAATTGATTGCTTGGATCAGCCCGGCCCGATGAACAACCGTTTGCCGTCATTGCTCCGGTATTTCCGTAGGTATCGAACTCAAGGGCAAATTTCGGACTGCGCAAGCCTAAACCGCTCGAGCCGGTACCCGCGTAGCACAGCAACTCACCCATGCTGCCTGAGCCCGGGCCACCGCGGGAAGAAGTAGAGTTATTTGTTGCATTGATGACAGCGAAGGTAAAACCGTCTCCCAAAGTAGTGCTTGTTGCGGAAATATCGGTTGATGAAAATCTGAAATCAAAATAAGCGCGAAACCCGCAGCCAAAGTCACATTTGCCGTCGGTGCATTTTGCCACCAACGGATTAGTCCGGCTATACCATAAGACGCCACAAGAATCAGCAGCACTGTTACCCAGTCTGGCCGTTTTACCTATTGTATCCACACTTATCGCACCGCTCGTAGAAGCAGAAAAATCAAATTGAGCAACGTGCTCATCAAAATTAATGGTATATTGAGCCGAAGGCGCAACCTGAATGTTGCGATCCCAGGTATAAGTTATCATCTTCTTCTGGGCGCTCCAGACAATAGCCGCGGCAGCAAGAAAAATGATCATTGCAATGACAATCGATTTAATTTTCATGTTAGCATCCCCGTAACCTGATTGTTGTTAATCACCATAGGTTGATGTCGAACTCAAGCCTAAACTTTTGCCCATATATATAGGCGTATTATTTACACTCACCGGCCACACGGGCGCGGGCGCGCCCGGAACCGCCTGCACATTCGTTAATGTAACCGTATGCGGATTCGCTGAGGTTGTGATAATCCTTTCATCATAAATATACTGGGAGATAACGCCGCCGCTATCCACAAAAATGCTGCCTTTCGACGGGGGAAATATTTTTGCCGTATCGTCATTCGCATCAGAAACACTGATATTCAAAATCAGATTTCCACCGGCATTAGGCGTTGTTGCTCCCGTGTAATTATAACCGATATAAAACTCATCTCCGACAGCAATAGCCGTGGAAAATGGCGTACTTAATGTAAAAGTAACCGGCGTGCCGCCGCTTCCGGCGTTAAAACTTCCTATAGCAGCATCGCTGAATACCGCGACCGCGCCCGACGCGCCTTTGATTTTAATATTGCCGCCGGCAAATAAACTTATCGCTGTTGACCCGTCTTCTTCCGCACGCGGCACTTCGCCCGGCAAGAAAAGCGTTATGGAGGTTACCCCTACGGCATAGGCTGTCCGGGCATAAAACCAGTAAGGATAAATAAATACCGTGCAACTGCCCTGATTGCCGGGCATGGGAAAAGTCTGATTCTGCAGGCTGACCAACGTCGCGTTTTTGCTTGCCGCTGCCTTGTATTCACTGGCTGCCACACGCACGCACGATTCAGCGATATAAAAAGCCTTGGCCGCGCGCTGGGCGACCACCTGATTGAGACTGGCCGTGTAAGTCAGAGAATATATGGCCGCGCCGATAACCGCGAGAACCAGCATGATGACAATAATCGCAATCAACGTTGCGCCTGATTGACTCATTCTTGCCGATAAGATTTTATAGATAAATATTTTCATTTTATTGACTCTTTTTCAATTCAACCTGGGGACATTGGGAACCGCTGTCCGGCGCGGATTAATTGTTGTTTGAAAAGTCAAATTCGGCTGCCCAGTCATGGCCAGAACGATAACAGCCTGAACTTGCGCCAGGTCATTTATGGAATCGGCGGTTGTCCAGGCGCTGTTGTCGGCTTTCCTGTACGTCAGAAAAGTCTGGCCGCCGTTTGCCGCAGCCAGCCCGTTAATGAGCGGCTGCGCGGCAATGACCGGGTTTATTCCCTGCATGTTGATGGCCGCGCCCGATAATTGGATGGCATATTCACCGCCCGTTGCCAGAGTGTATTGAATAGTAGTGGCGTTTGCCGTCGCAATGCTTCTTACATCGACCAATTCTCGTTTCATCCGCGCCAAAGCGAGTTGCGCTTTTTGCGATAACTGGTTTGCCTCGCGGGCAAAAATAAAATGCTGCACGCCGTAAACAATCGCGCCGCTCAATCCCGCCGCGACAATCCCCAAAAGCACCAGAACAACGATGACTTCTACTAGCGTGAATCCGGATTGATCTTTATTTTTATATTTTTTCATTATCTTACCTATTGAGTAAAAATACTCATAATCGTCTGGTCTCCGTCTTTAAGCGTTACAACCAGAACCTGCTGCGTCGTATATGAACCGTTACTCAGCGTGGTAAAATTAGAGGAATTAATATACGGATTTGCATCCACATAATTTTTGAAATTATTTAAATTTAAAGTTCCATTCCTAATTTCCTGGCGGTACTGACCGGTAATTAATTCCATCTGCTGAATAAGCGCGTATTGCCTGGTTACCAAACCGGAGGAAACTGGACTCTGCGTGAAAGATGTTCCTATATAAGCCACAAAAAGAGCCGCGGCCACAGCAATAAGCGTGATCGTGATAATAACTTCAATTAAAGTAAAGCCGCGACTATTTTTCATGGCACGTATCCTGTAAAAGGGGTTATATTAACGGTAACCGTCGCCCCGCTGCCGCCGGCCGGAGTTACTGAAATCGGCGTGCCCGCCCACAGCGTGCCGGGATAGGCAGAATAAGGAATGCCCCGATTGTCGAAATAAACCGTAAAACTGCTTATATTAATTTTCTTGTTGGCAAGATTTATTGTTCTGTCCGGATTAAGATATTTATCATCCTCCGGCAGGAGAACAATATTGACGCCGGGATTAGTGCCATTGAATAGCCAGTAGCTTGTGCCGCTGCAGCTTATTCCCCAAACCGTAGCGTCACTGGGCGCGTTGGGATTGGAATTCATGGCCATTGTCTGCGCGTAACGAATGTGCTCTTTTAGGACATCCGCGCTGGTAATCACTTCGACATCAGTGTTTGTGACACGGGCCGCCGCCACCACTGCCAGAATGCCCAGCACTGCCAGCAAGGCAACAAGCTCTAAAAGAGTAAACCCTCTTTGTGATTTTTTAAACATCATTAACAAACTCCATATTTGTTTTCATCACGCCGCCATCGACAAGATTACTCATAGAGCTAATCATTAAAACACCCAGAAAAAAAGCTAAAGCGCTAAGTGCCAGCACAAACGCCAAGGATACGGGGAAAATAACTGAAAATTCCAGAATCAGAGCATTGACAATAATAAAAAAAGTATGCGTGATGATCCCATATCTTACCAAGATAATCACCTGCGGCTTTTTGTGAATAATCAAAGCAAGAGAAAGAATATAACAGCCGCTGATTAGCGCGATGCATGGCTGCAGGCGCAGCCACATATTTACAGAAACGCTAGCCAATACTTCCTTCATGCCGATAAGGACAAATAACCCCACAAGCAGATAAAAAATTCCTACGACAAACATCAAAAAAGAACACTGCGCGGTAGAAGCAAATTTACCGTTGATTAATCCCGCCACATCCTGGCTAGGTCCGCGGCGCTGAAACAAAAAGCGGTGTAATTTATATTGAAAACTTATTTCAACTTTCTGCGTTTCGGCCATTACTTTTTCTGCCAGATCCTCCGGCGGGCTAACCGTTTCTTGCCCTAAAAGTTTTTCTATAATTTCTTTATATTTTCCCATTACTTACCGTGTCATTGCGAGCGAAGCGAAACAATCTAATGATTTGCGACTATTAAAAAGATCGCCACGGCGTCTTAACGACGCCTCGCGATGACAAAATATAACATTTTATCTTTCATACCTTAATATACAGCATGATGGTCAAAATAGTTACAAATTATTTTATTTCCCCATAATGTCTTTTAATTTTTCAAGTCCTCGGTAAACACGCAGCTTTACAGCACTCACACCTTTACCGGTTACCTCAGCTATTTCTTCAAAAGACAGTCCCTGCTGATATTTCATGATTATAAGGGCGCGTGTATCATTATCCAGCCGAGACATAAAAACTTCAATATCGCTTTGTTTTGCAAAATCCGCTTGCCCAAGCTTTTTTTGAGCGATTAAGAAATCATTATTATCCGAGATATTTTGTCTTTTGATTTTTTTCAGGTGATTACGGATTAGATTTAAGGCTATTGTGTAGAGCCAGGTAAAAAACTTTTTTCGCGGGTTGTAGCGCCATAAATTTACATACGCTCGCAGAAAAATATCCTGTGTTAAATCGGCGGCATCATCCAGATTTCTGGTCATGCGATATGCCAAATTATAAATGGGAGTTTTGTATTCCTCAACCAAAAGAGCGTAAGCTTGCTTGTCTCCTTCCAAAACGCGGGCAACAATTTGCGCACTTTCATCCTGCTCCATTGTCTCTCTCTGTGCATAAAATATTCCATTTTCTAAAGAAAATTAGGGCATATTCCAAGTTCCGCTGGCCGTATATTCCGTGTCTCCATTGCGGTTATTTACGGTTATATTGACCGATGTTCCTGACCCGGTTAAAGTCACATTCCAGAGATCAGGAGCATTGCCTACACCTCCTGGCATACCATCCACAAATCCCGCTTCTTGCAGCACCAATACGCCTGTAGCAGGTGCAAATCCATTACGAACAAATAAACGAGCATAAGCTAAATTAAACGTCGCTTTCATTTCCGCAACCTGCGCCTGTGCTGCAGAAATCTTAGCATCCTGTACTAAAGCAATATATCTCGGTACAGCAACAGATACCAAGATACTTAAAATAACAAGAACAGCAATAACTTCAATAAGTGTAAACCCTTTATGGTTTTTAAGCATTTCTTCTCCTTATCAAAGTTCACTAAATGCCTTTAGTTTAAAATAACTTTGATAAAATCAGCGTGGAACGATACGATTCCACGCTGATTTTATTGAAATACATCACTACTAACTCGGTATATTCCAAGTACCGGTTGCACTGTAACCCGTATCGCCATTTCGGTTATTAATAGTTACAGTAACAGCAGCTCCGGCACCAGTTAATGTAACATTCCAAATATCGGGTGCCGTTCCAACATCTTGCGCTGTTCCGGCTGTAAATCCCGCTTCCGCAATCACTGCCCCGCCAGTAGTTGGAGCGCTGCCAGTTCTTATAAAAATTCTAGCATACGCTAAATTCAGTGTTGATTTCATCTCGGCAACCTGTGCCTGAGCCGCTTGCGCTTTTGCATCTTGTGCTAAATCAAGATATCTCGGCACGGCCACCGCCGCCAGAATACCCAAAATCACCAGCACGGCGATAATTTCGATCAACGTAAAACCTTTCTGATTTCTCATTTTTCTTCTCCTTTTTTTTTTAAGTTAAATTTTTCGGCAATTCATGCCAATTATTTACAATTAGATACAGCAAATTATATACCTATTTAAATTATTAATCGCCTCCTTTCTCGCGTAATATTTCAATCTATCAATATTATTGATTTTTTTACTTTAAACTATTTACTCTTTTTTTATCATGTTTAACAAATATTACAAAAAATGTTGAAACGCCTACAATTATTGTAGATGTTTTAACTCTTCAATATCTATATTTAA
>JBBIHZ010000002.1:20521-25456 GCA_037446735.1 Deltaproteobacteria bacterium | reverse complement strand
GCCGCAGAGGCCGGCGGGCTTGAGAACGCCCAGGGACGCGCCTTCGGTAAATCCAGAAATCAAAAGAGCGCCGCTGGCGTGAACATCATCCGCCACGGCGGTAACATCCTCGATGCAGCCGAAGAAGTTCGGGCTCTGGATTAAAACGGCGGCAGTATTTTCAGCGAGTTCTTTGCGTAAGGTTTTTGTGTCCACCTGTCCGTTTGCCGCGTAAGGTATTTCCACGACAACGCAGCCGTTGGCCCAGGCATAAGTTTGCACTACTTTGCGGTATTCGGGATGGACACAGCGGGCAATGATAATTTTATTGCGGCCCGACATTTTCGCGCACAGTATGGCCGCTTCGGCCATGGCAGAAGCCCCGTCGTACATGGAAGCATTGGCGATATCCATGCCGGTCAGACGCGCAATCATGGTCTGGTATTCATAAATAGCCTGCAGCACGCCCTGGCTGATTTCGGCCTGATAAGGAGTGTAGGCGGTGTAAAATTCCGCGCGCCCTACCAGATGACTGACAACGGCGGGAATATAATGGGCGTAGGCGCCCGCGCCGGTAAGCGTGAGTCTGGGCAGAACATTTCTGGCCGCGATGTTTTTCATCAGCGCGGCTGTTTCCTGCTCGGATAGCGCCTGTGGCATGTCGGGAATTTTTTTCAGCCGGAATTTTTCCGGAATGTCGGCAAAAAGCTCATCAATGTTTTTTACGCCGATGGCGGCCTGCATCTGCGCGATGTCTTCTTTGGTGTGCGGGCAATAATCCATGTTTAGTGCTTTTCCTCTTTGATGAGCTTTTCATAATCAGCGGCGCTAAGCAGTGTTTTGAGTTCGACGGGTTCGGTCAGTTTGATTTTGGCAATCCAGCCTTCGCCGAAGGCGTCTTTATTTATGAGCTCCGGAGTTTCCTCGAGAATTTTGTTGGTAGCGATGACTTTTCCGCTGGCCGGAGCGTAAACATCGGAGACGGATTTGACCGATTCCACAACCGCCATTGTTTCACCCTGCCTGACTTCTTTTTCTATGGCGGGCAATTCCACGAAAACGATATCGGTGAGCATTTCCTGGGCGTAATCGGTAATGCCGATGGTCGCCGTGCCGTCGCCATGGTATTTGAGCCATTCATGATCTTTGGAATAGAGCCTGTCGGCGGGATTAGGTTTGGACATGATCCTTCTCCTTATAATTGATTATTTTTTTCTTTTATAAAAAGGTAGTTTTACAATCTTTGCCTGTGCCATGGTTGCACGGATGGCGATATCAATGAGAGTTTCCGGAGCGCTGAAATCAGCATCCAGAAAAGCCAGGCCGATGGCTTTATTCAGCGTCGGGGAAAAAGTGCCGGAAGTTACCACGCCGATTTCCTTTTTGCCGTCAAATACTTTGTAGCCGTGCCGTGAAATGCCGCGGCCGATCATTTCAAAACCGACCAGTTTTTTCTCCGATCCGGTCTTTTCTAATTCCTCCAGGGCGGGTTTGCCGATAAAATCCTTTTTCCAGTCAATCAGCCAGCCGTAGGGAACTTCCAGGGGCGTTGTTTCCCGGGTCATATCCTGCCCGTTGAGCATCATGCCTGCCTCCAGCCGCAGCGTATCGCGCGCGCCCATGCCCGCGGGTTTCAAGCCGAAGGGTTTGCCTGCTTCCATGAGCCGATCCCAGATAATGCTGATCTGCTTAGCCGGCGCATAGACTTCAAAGCCGTCTTCACCGGTGTAGCCGCTGCGCGAAATAATCGAGGGTATATCCATGATTTTTACTTCCATAAAATGATAATAAGGAAGATTTTGTAAATCAGCAGTGATTGATTGCCGCAGAATTTCCTGCGCACGGGGCCCCTGGATATCGAGCTTTCCTGTTTTTTCGCTGATGTCTTCGAGAACGCAATCGTATCTTTTTTGTCTGAGAATGCCCGAAATTTGTGAAAAATCCGCCTCTCTCGTTGTGGCATTGGTTACCAGCATAAAAGAGTTATCGCTTTTTTTATACACAGTGAGGTCGTCGATTATGCCGCCCTTTTCGTTAAGAAGAGCGCTTAACTTGACCTGCCCCGGCCTCTGGTCGGCAAGATCCCTGGTAAGGGCGAACTGCAACAGATCAAACGCCCGCGGGCCTTTTACTTCGAGTTCCCCCATGTGGCAGATGTCAAAAAGAGCCGCGGCCGCGCGGGTTGCATGATGCTCCTCAATTACATTGCTGTATTGAACGGGCATGGCCCAGCCGCCGAAATCGATTATTTTGGCATTCAGCAAAACGTGTTTTTCGTAAAGCGGGGTCTTTTTTAAATTCATTTTATTTCGAATATTTCAGAATCAGAGATAACATGATAAGAATTAAACAAAGATATAAAAACGCCCAGCTTTTTTTAAAATATCTTTTGCCCGTCACAATATGTCCGCAATTAGGACAAATGGTAATTCTTGAATTGATTTGCGACTGGCAGAAGGGACACAGCAGGGGTTTTACTTTTTGCTCTTCCGCGGCCGGATTCACGTTTTTCCTGAGTTCGGTGTGAACATTATATTGCCAGCGGCAATCCGGATTGGGGCATTTGCCCTGCGTGGGCATTTCATCCGTCCACAAAAAAGATTTTTTGCATTCCGGGCAGTGAATTTTGAACATAGAATATTTTCTCCATGCGGAAAAGCGCTGAAATATAAATACTATTTGTTATTGGTGCTTGAGGACTGATACAACAGAAGCGGGGAGATTTCAAGATTTATAAAATAAAAAATTACACCGCTTAGCCGGTATTGAATATTTTCGCGAATAAACCCTGTTTTTCCGCGGGATAGTAGAGATTTCCATCGTAATCGACAATCAGCTTGCCGTCAAGATGGTCAATTTCATGTTGCACCACGCGGGCGACAAAATCCAGATAACGTTTGGATATTTTTTCTCCCTGCGCGTTGAACGCGCGCACCTTGATTTCCGGGAATCTGCTTACTTCAACCTGTATTTCCGGGCAGGATAGGCAGCCTTCGGCCATCGTGACTTTCTCCCCGCGCGCCTGCGTGATGCGCGGATTGATGAGCACTTCGAAGTCGCCGGAGCTTTTTTTGCCGTCTTCTTCGCTTCCTTTATTGCGGAAGATGATGATCCTTTTATTGATGCCGATCTGAGGCGCGGCCAGGCCGACGGCATCATCGCGGTCCTTGAATGAATCAATCAGTATCTGGAGTTCCCCCCGCGCTTCTTTGTCCAGCGGCACGGTTAATTCCTTCGATTTTTTCCGCAGCAGGGTGGCGTCATTTTCGTTTACTCCCTCATTATTCCATAGGGTTAAAACCTTTTTTTCTGTCATAGGCCTTTCACCGCGCTCATTTATGTTTCGGATATAACATCGATGAGTAGTTATTTCAAGCAATCACAGCTTGCCAAAGGGCGGCATTTGCTGTTAAAAAGATAAAAAACACGAAAGCGCGTAAGAACCTTGATCAAAACCATTATCAGCCGTATAGTGACCATGAAAACCAGGGAGGAACTTTCCCGCGCGCTGCGCTTTGAAGAGGGCGCGCCGCCCGAACTTCCTGTCTGCGCTGATGAAAAACCCCGCCTGCTGTATTTGCATATACCTTTCTGCGAAGAACTCTGTCCCTATTGCTCATTTCATCGCATGCTTTTCTCCGCACCGCTCGCGAAAAAATATTTTGCAGCCCTGCGCCGCGAAATCACCCTTTACCACCGCAAAGGGTATAAATTCAGCGGTATTTATGTCGGCGGCGGCACGCCGACCGTGCTGATCGAAGAGCTTGCCGCGACGCTGGATTTGGCCCGCAAAAATTTTGCGATTAAAGAAATATCTGTTGAGACAAATCCCGATCATTTAACCGCAAGAAACATTGAAATATTGCAAAAGCGCAAAGTAAACCGGCTATCGGTCGGCGTGCAGACATTTAATGACGAGTTTCTCAAAAAGATGGGGCGCTGGGATAAATACGGAGCCGGCCAGACGATTGCCAAAAAGTTGAAAGAGACGCAGGGCGCGTTTGCCACGTTTAACGCCGATATGATTTTTAATCTTCCCGCGCAGACGCCGCGGGATCTCAATGCCGATCTGGATGTCTTGCTTGATTTAAAGGTGGATCAGGTTACTTTTTACCCGCTGATGGTATCGCAGATTACAAGTGAACTTATGGCGGAAACGATGGGCGAAGTTGATTTTAAAAACGAATATAACCTGTATAAATTAATCGCACGGCGTCTGGAAAAAGAATATGAGTATTCTTCCGCCTGGTGCTTTTCGCGCAAGGAAGCGCCGATTGATGAATATGTCGTTGATTATGATGAATACGCGGGCCTGGGCAGCGGCGCCATTGGCTATATGAACGGTGTCTGTTACGCCAATACCTTTGATATTGAAAAATACATCAGGCTACTGGAAGAAGGAAAGCCGCCGCTGATGGCCGCGCGCCAGTTTGAATTGGGTGACCAGATGCGCTATGATTTTATGATGAAATTATTCAGCACGAAACTTAATATCGCGCAACTGGAGAAAAAATATCAAGGTAAGTTTGCCCAGACGCTCTGGAAGGAAATAGGCGCGTTTCAGACAGTCCGGGCTTTCCGTTATTTTTCGCCCTATTTGTCCTTAACTCCGTGGGGGCGCTATCTGTGGGTGATTATGATGAGAGAGTTCTTTATCGCCGTGAATAATTTCCGCGATTATTGCCGCAAGGAAGCGGGCATCGCATAAATGCCGGGGAAAAGAGGTTTTTGCATGGATAAGAAAACACAGGAAAAGCTCAAAAAACTGCCGAAAATAGATGAGCTGCTGCTCCTTTTGGAGAAGCAAAATATTTATGAGCTGGCGCCGCGCGCGCTGGTGAAGGAAATCTGCCGCAAGACTGTGCGGGAATTAAGAGAAAAAATAACAGGCGGCAGGAAAGGCAAAAGCCTTGAAATTTCTCTTGATACACAGGATGTCACGACAGGAATTTATCG
>JBBIHZ010000002.1:12693-20510 GCA_037446735.1 Deltaproteobacteria bacterium | reverse complement strand
TTGCATGACTATAATCTGCGACGGGTGATTAACGCCACCGGCGTCATTTTGCATACCAATCTGGGCCGCGCGCCTTTGTGCCCGGAGGCGCTGCGAAGAATTAATGAAGTCGGCCGGGGGTATTCCAATCTGGAATTTGATTTAATCAGGGGAGAGCGTGGATTGCGCTACGACCATGTTTACCGCTTGCTGTGCGCGCTGACCGGCGCCGAAGACGCGTTGATTGTCAACAATAACGCCGCGGCGGTGCTGCTGGTGATTAATACTTTAGCCGAAGGAAAAGAGGCGATAGTATCGCGCGGCGAACTAATAGAGATCGGCGGCGAGTTTCGTATCCCGGATGTGATGAGCAAAAGCGCCGCGCGCCTGCGCGAGGTAGGCACAACCAACCGCACGCGCCTGTCCGATTATGAAAAAGCCATCAATAAGCAAACCGGGCTGATTATGAAAGTGCATACCAGCAATTACCGTATTATTGGCTTTACCGAAGAAGCCGAAATCGAAGCGCTGGTGGCGCTGGGCAAAAAAAAGCGTGTTCCCGTAATGAACGATCTAGGCAGTGGGTGTCTGGTTGATCTGGAAAAATACGGGCTGGAACATGAACCGACCGTGCGGGAAGTCTTGCAGGCCGGCGTGGATGTGGTGACATTCAGCGGGGATAAACTTCTGGGCGGGCCGCAGGCGGGCGTTATTGTCGGTAAAAAAAATATACTTTCAAAAATAAAGAAGAACCCTTTAAACCGCGCTTTGAGAATTGATAAATTTACACTGGCGGCGCTGGAAGCCACGCTGATTCATTACCTGAAACCGGAAACAGCGGTAGATAAATTGCGATCGCTTAAGGCCTTGACTGAACCTGTCTCCGCGGTAAAAAAACGCGCGCGTAAACTATTGAATAGATTACAGAAAGATAAATATGAGGGGCTGGAATTGCGTCTGCGCGATGGGTTTTCTTTCGCTGGCGGCGGCTCGCTGCCCACGCAAAAAATCCCCACGGTGCTGGTCGGCATCAAAAGCCAAGGAATGTCCGCCGGGCGGATGGAGGAAAAACTGCGCGCGCTGGAAGTGCCGATTATTGTCCGGGTGGATAAGGACGAAGTCCTGCTTGATCTGCGCACCTTGGCCGAAGATGAATTTGGTTTTATTACCGAAGGCCTGAAGAATATTATTTCCGGTTAATTTTCAATTAATAGCTGGAGTAATTTTTGTCAATATATTCGCAGCAAATGAAAATAATTCGTTTTACAATTGACAGCGCAGACAGTGGCCAGCGTCTGGATTTGTTTCTGGCGCAGAGAGAAACGGGTCTCTCGCGATCGCAGGTGAAAAATGTTGTGGAAGAAGGCGATGTTTTGGTTAATGGGTATGTGCCTAAAGTCAGCCAGAAATTGAAAGAGGGAGATGTTATTGAGCTTACGCTGAAACCGCCCAAAGAAGCCGTAGCCTGCGCGCAGGATATTCCGCTCGATATTGTTTACGAGGATGAGGCGATAATTGTCATCAACAAACCGGCGGGAATGGTAGTGCATCCGGCGCCGGGCAATCCCGACCGGACATTGGTCAACGCGTTGCTTTTTCATTGCAAAAATCTATCCGGCATTGGCGGCGTTATCCGCCCCGGCATTGTACATCGGCTCGATAAAGGAACATCTGGATTGATTGTTGCGGCAAAAACTGATGAAGCGCACCGCAAGCTTGCGGAGCAGTTTGAAAAACATGAAGTGCAAAAAACTTATCATGTGCTGGTCTGGGGTGATGTCAAAGGAAATGCCGGAGAAATTTTTTTGCCGGTAGGACGCCATGTCACCGACCGCAAAAAAATGTCCACGAAAAGCAGGCGCGGCAAAGATGCGCTCACACTATGGAAAACGCGTGAGAGATACGGCGTGGCTACCTTGCTGGAAGTGGAAATAAAAACGGGCCGGACGCACCAAATCCGCGTGCATCTTTCCTCACGCGGTTACGGCGTCATCGGTGATAATATTTACGGCGGCGCGGCAAAAACGCGGGATATTAAAGATGCCGGGCTTAAGAACATAGTAAGAACGATCAACCGCCAGGCGTTGCATGCAACGAAACTTTCTTTTTTGCATCCCACGACGGGCCAAAGAGTGATCTTTGCCGCCGATATGCCGGAGGACTTGCAGGAGCTTTGCCGGTCGCTGCGCGCGTTTTCCGGCGTCAGCCCGTCAGAAGCCAATAAAAAAAGCTGGAAAGGCGCCTTGGGGGAGCTTTGATGTTTTCCTTTTATAAAGCAGGACAGATAGAGTATCTGCAATCGTCTCTTTTGAGCGAGTGTGATTTCTTGGTTCACGCTTTTTGCACCCGGCGCGGCGGGGTGTCACGGGATGAGTACAAAAGCCTCAACATGAGTTTCAAGGAAGGAGACGAGGATAACCAAGTATTGCGGAACTGGGGGCGCCTTTCCGAAGCGTTTTCCATTCCTCTGGAACAATTTTTAGTCGTAAATCAGGTGCACAGGGACGATATATTTGTGGTCAAACCGTATGGCGGGTATTTTTCCTCACGCGCGGAACTAGACTATGACGGCATTATGACCGATCGCGCGGTTCTGGCCATTTGTGTCAAAACGGCGGATTGCGTGCCGGTATTTATCGTTGATCGGGCCAAGGAGATAATTTCCGTGGTTCATGCCGGTTGGCGCGGCAGCGCTTTGGGTATCAGCGCCAAAGCCGTCCGTACGTTTATAGAGAATTACAGTTCCGCGCCGGAAAATATATTGGCGGCAATCGGCCCTTCCATCGGCCAGTGTTGCTACCAGGTGGGTAAAGTAGTTGCGGATGAATTTTTCAAACTTCATAATCACGAGTATTTTTTATCCGCTAGCAATAAAGACGGCGCCTGGACGCTGGATTTGGCAGAGGCCAATCGCCGCCAGCTTATTGATTCCGGCATTCCCGAAAAAAATATTGATGTTTCTGATTTGTGCACTTTGTGTAATCAAGATGCGTTTTTCTCGCATCGCGGCTCAGGCGGCATCACCGGCCGGCAGATTAATTTCATGATGATCAGACAAGATGGTTGTTATCAGACGATGACTCAAGAAGTCCAAAACATCAGGCATTGACGCAAGGCGTATTTGAACCAGGGAGTAGATGATGAACCTTAAACCTTTATTTGAGCCGCGGACGCTGGCGGTGTTCGGTGTTTCAGCAACCAACGAACGCCATCCGGCCAACGTGATTTTCGAAAAAAACAATCACCGTTATCCCGTTGAGGTTTTTGGCGTTAATCCCAAAGGCGGCACGCTGCACGGCGAACCTCTTTACGGGCGCGTCGTGGATATTCCCAAAAAAATCGACCTGGCGGTTATCGCAGCGCGGGCGGAATTTGTGCCCGGGATTATCACTGAATGCATCAAGGCCGGAGTGAAATCCGCCGCGGTTATTTCCGGCGGTTTTACTGAGGGCGGGCGCGCTGATCTGCAGGAGCGCGTAACAGCCATCGCTCGTGAGGCAAAATTTCCCTTCCTTGGGCCGAACTGTCTGGGGTTGTATGTGCCGTTTCGCGTGGATACTTTTTTCTTGCCCATCGAACGCATGATCAAACCAAGTCCCGGCAATGTCGCTTTTGTCAGTCAGAGCGGCGGTATTCTAGTGGATCAGATGATTAAGTTCACGCAGCAGGGCGTGGGCATGTCCAAAGCCGTCAGCATCGGCAACAAGGCGCTGATCAGGGAAATTGATTTGCTCAAATACATGCTCGCCGACCCGGCGACGAAAGTTATCGCTTTTTATGTGGAGGGATTCAACGAAGGCGAAGGGCGCGAATTCGTTTTGGCGGCGGATTGTTCCCCCAAGCCGGTTATTGTTATGAAGGCGGGAAAAAGCGCGGCGGGGCACCGCGCCGTTACGAGCCATACGGCGTCGCTCGCGGGTGATTATGCCAGTTTCGCCGCGGCTGTGGCCCAGCACAACATCGTTGAAGCGGCCAACGAACAGGAGCTTGTTTCTTTTTGCGAGGTTTTGAGTTCCTACACGCAACCCATCAATGGTAAAATTAGCATTATTACCGGCAGCGGCGGTCACGGCGCGATGGCGGTGGATTCCTGCGCGGCGACAAAGTTAACTGTGCCGCAGCTTTCGCAAAAAATGCAAGAAAATTTAAGAAAAAAACTGACCGTCAATATTCGTTCTATCGCGTCGCTGAGCAACCCGATTGATCTGACCGGCAGCGCGGTGGACGAAGATTTTGTCGCCTGCGCCAGAGCTCTTTCCGCGACGCAGGAAGTCGACTGCATCATGGTATTGCTTCTGCCGTATCTGCCGGGTGTTACGCTGGATATCGGCGTGCGGCTTAGTCAGGTGCAAAAACAGTTTAAAAAACCGATTATCGCGTATGTGCCGCACGTGGAAAAATACAACATGATGATTGACGGGTTCGAGTTAAACGGCACACCTGTTTCTCCCTCCATCGAGGGAGCGGTGCAGATGGCCAAGGCGCTGGCGAGGAAAAAACCATGCTGAAAAAAGAAGCAAAGCAGATTTTGCGCAAATCAGAAAAATGGGGCTGGGTGCTCGAGCCCGACGCGCAGAAAATATTTTCCCTGAGCGGCTTTGCCGTGCCCCGATACGGCATGGCAGAAAAAAGCGAGGACGCTTTGTCCATTGTCCGTAAAATCGGTTACCCGGTGGTGGCAAAGATAGTTTCACCGGCGATCATGCACAAATCGGATGTCCATGGCGTAGTTGTCGGCATCACGGACGATCAGGCGCTGTTGGCGACGCTCGCGCGGTTTCAGAAAATGGAGGCGTTTGCCGGCATGCTGATTGCGGAGATGGTGAAAGGCTTGGAACTGATCATCGGCGCGAAAAATGATGTCCAGTTCGGGCCGATGATTATGGTGGGCATGGGCGGCGTCGGTGTGGAAATTTACAGGGATGTAGCGCTGCGCATGGCCCCGCTGAAATCGAGAGACGTGGAAAACATGGTTAATGAGCTTACGGCGTATCGACTGCTTGTCGGTTATCGCGGAGCTGAACAGGTGAGCATGAGGGAACTAAGAAAAACTCTACTTAATTTCTCCAGCCTGATAATGGATATCCGCCATTACATGGAATCTGTTGACCTGAATCCCGTGATGTGTAACGCCAAGGCATGCGTAATCGCTGATGCGCGAATAATACTGAAAAAATAACATCTGTTTTAAATTTGAAAAATGAATATTAGTTAAAAATAAGGTATTTTTTTAAATAAATTATCATTGGATGAAATATTAACCATAAAAAGGAGGTAATATATGATAAAATGTCCTTGGTTGAAACATTATGCGGAAAATGTTCCCACTGCAATTAATTATTCGCAAGTTCCCCTGCACAATTTCCTGAAAGATACTGCCGCGCGTAATCCGGATTATATAGCCTATACTTTTAACGAAGCCGATACTTCTTATCTCGAGTTAAATGAAAAGGTAAATAAATTCGCCTTAATTCTTCAGCAGGCCGGCGTAAAAAAAGGGGACAGAGTGGCGCTAATCCTGGTGAACTCCCCCACGCATGTCATTGCTTTTTTTGCGATTATGAAGGTGGGGGCGATAGTGGTAAACATCAGTGTTGGAATCCAGGGAGAAGAGTTAAGTAAATGCTTGAGTAATTCAGGTGCGAAGGCCGTGGTGACCTTGGATTTATTTGCGCATAATCTCTACAACGTGATTAAAAATACTGATATAAAAATGGTTTTCCTCCATTCTGTTTTTGGTCTGGAAAAAAAGATAGCCCTGGAGGCAGGAATACCTGTCCCGCAGATTTTCCTTGAGGCTATCGCTTCCGTAGAGAGCGCCCAAGAACCATCAGTGGAAGTTTCTCACGAAGATGTAGCGGTGTTACAGTATACCAGTGGCTCGACAGGCATGCCGAAAGCGGCGACACTTACCCATTTTAATATTGTAGCCAGCGTTTTTCAGTCCGACGCTTGGATGGGGGCAAGGGGAGCCGGAAACGCGGCGGTAATGTGCGTGATTCCATTTTTCCATGTCTTTGGAATGACGGCTTGCCTTTTGATGGCCGTACTCAAGGGATACCGGATGATTCTTCTTCCCCGGATAGATTTAATGGATATTTTGTTACTTATGAAAATGCTGGATAAATACAAACCAATATCCTTTCCGGCTGTACCCAGCCTCTGGAGCGCGATTATGTCCATGCCGCCGGAGGATGCCCGGAATAAATTTTCTTCAATCAGGGTGGCAGTCAGTGGAGGGGCGCCGCTGGCGCCGGCGGTTCATGAAAAATTTGAAGAAATTACCGGAGGAAGAATCATGGAGGCATATGGTTTATCCGAAGCTTCGTCGGCAACCCACATCACACCGTACCCGCACGGCGCCCCCATGGGGTCAATTGGCTTGCCACTTCCGGATACCCAGGCGCGAGTAATGGATATGGAAACAGGCCAGAAGGAATGTGAAATCGGAGAAGTGGGCGAGTTGTCGGTAAAAGGTCCTCAGATAATGCAGGGATATTGGAATAATGACGAGCTTACCCGCTCGGTGTTGCGTGACGGCTGGCTTTATACCGGAGATATGGCCCGCATGGATGAAAACGGCTTCTTTTACCTGGTGGACAGGAAGGACGACCTCATCATTTCCAAAGGCTTCAATATCTATCCCGGGCAGATTGAAGATGTGTTAAAGCAACATCCGATGGTCAAAGACGCGGCAGTTATCGGAATCCCTGACCGCACCAAAGGCCAGGCGGTCTTGGCGGTGGTTGCCCTGAAAGAAGGAGTGCAAGCAGATAAGGAAGAATTTCTGCAGTACTGCAGGGAAAAAATGCCCGAGTATCGCGTGCCAAAAACTTTTTTGATCCGAGAAGAAATTCCGCGGGATCCTGCGGGGAAACTCCTAAGAAGAGTATTAAAGCAGGATACGCATACTGAATAATCAAAGTTCTTCATTAACAACAATTCTGTTAAGTATTGGCGAGTGAGTGTTAATGATTTCTAAGTTTAATGGCCATCTTTATGATTAGGCAGGGCGGGATTTATCGGCAGCGCTTTTGTCTGGAAACTCAATCAGCATTGCGGTTTTGAAAAAGACAATTTTCCGGATTAGTCATGTAAATGTGGGATTTTATAGATTGTATCGACCTTAATTCGGTCATGTGCGGCGCGAAGTCATGCATTATTGCCGATGCCCGGATTGTGCTCAAAAAGTAAAGCCGGAGGAACCCCTTTCCTGCCGTGCTTTTTATATTTCGTGCAATCCGCTTAAACGTTTCCTTTACATTTTGCCTTTAAAAAAGAGCTTTCCTGCTCTTGCCATGACCATTAGTCACCTAAATAAACCTTTATTATCGATGTGTTAAGATATTTTTTGAAAATATTTTATTTCCTGGCACGCATTTTTCATTAAATAAAGTCAAACAAAACAAAAGGAGGTAACAGATCATGAAAAAGACAATAGGAACAATCACAGTAGCGGTGGTCGCGGTTCTCTTAACGGCAACATTTGCTTTCGCCGAATACGCGGTCGGGGGCGCGGCTAATTTCCCCTATTTTCAGCTGGGCATGCTGATTGTCGGCGGCCTGATGCTGGTTCAAATGAAAAGAAAATACCATAAGATGTACACAACGGAAGCCGTCGGCGCTTTCGCTCTCTACACGGCGCTCATGGCTCTCTTCACCAACCCGGTCATCGAACTGGTGAAAACGATCGTAACCTGATCGCTTCTCGCTAAGTCGTCATGATCTGTGAAACATCACCCCCTCAGGGCTTGCGCCCTGAGGGGGTTTTTGTTTAGGAATATAGAACAAATAATCTTTATTGACATCAATGCCTTTCAGTATTACTAACTTGCAAT
>JBBIHZ010000002.1:0-12683 GCA_037446735.1 Deltaproteobacteria bacterium | reverse complement strand
TGAGGGGGTTTTTGTTTGTTTGCAATGTCTTTAGTTGCTGCGGATGTTTTGTAAATAAGTTGTCTTTTAATTATCGGTAATCAGCTTACAATCATTTAGATAATCCCCGCCGAAACGACCGTGTTGGAAATGGCAAAGAGGGTGATAACCAAACTGTTTACGAAACCTCCCAGCCAGATGGAGCCGGTTTTCCGGAAGAAAAGTCTGGCGGATACAGCGGCCAGGGGCAGAATGAACAACAGGTTCCACAGCAATACGCCGGCCAGCGCGGAAGTGATTTTTGGCGGATACGGAGCGTAGGGGAAAAGCTTGATGCCGGTATTAAACAGCCAGAAATAATCCAGGAAGGTCAGCACGGCAAAACCCGCGACGTTGGCGATGATCATCAGCGCGATATTGGTTCCTTCGCCGGCGCCTCTCATTCTGGTGAAAGAATTGAGCAGCAGCACATTAATCAGGAAGAAGAACAGGAAGAAGGGCAGGTATTTGAGCAGGATAAAGAACTTAATCGGCGTGAGCGTTTTAATGCTGAAAACCCAGAAGCGCGCGTCGCTGAGGAAGAAGAAATGGCTGATGACCAGCAGCGAATATGTCGCGATAAAAACAATAACTGCCAGAAGGGCGCTTTTGGCGATGTCACCGCCGGCAAGCTTTATTCCCAGATCAGCGAACTTAACGCCGTTTTTCTTCATCACCAGGAAATAAGTGAGCGCGAATATCGCCAGCATAATTGCGCCTACCAGAATCAGCAGGAGCACGAGGCCGTTTACAGCCGGCAGTTGGAAATAGCTGTTCAGCGGAAATACTGTGGGAACATACCTATCGAACGACTTGATGCCGATGGGATAGCCAACCGCCCAATTGTAGAGCAATGGGCCGGGCAACAGGCAGATGATGAAGATGATCCAATAGATAAGCTTATCCTTGACAGTCGTCACAACGGAAGGCGCGACAGGTTCAGGCCTGATAATCGTTTTGAAATACGGGATTTCCAGCATCAAAAAAGTGAAAGGAATGATGAACAGGAAAAACCCGATCAACACCAGGCCGGTGGAAAATTGTTTCCATTGCCAGATTTGGTTGGATGCGGGCAGCGTTTCTTTGCCGTTTTTTAAGGTTATGTCGAAGAAATCAAGTATGTCGGCGACTGCGACTTTGGAAAAGTGGGCCCGGGGATGAACAATTTCCGGTTGATAAAGAACGCGCAGCGGTTTTCCCGCCGCGACGGCGGCGATGGCCTCATCTCTGGTCAGTTTCTTATCGCTGCCGAATATGTAGAATGCCTGATATTCAGCCCCGGAAAAGCCCATGCCGGCGGTTCCTTTTTCGGAAACGTTGATTTTGTCCGCGGTCGGCACCTGCCACATGTTCTCCGCCCACTCGTCATACTTGCCGAACATCAGGCCGACATGAACCGGATATTTGCCGTAAACGAGCTTGCCATCCTTGCCGACGAGAAATGTATGTTCCGTCGGGACAAGCGCTTTGGGGACTATAATCGAGGGATCTTTTTCGTGCTTGGCAAAGGCTCTTGCCGCGCCGATCTGCAGGCATATGCCACCCAGAGAATGTCCTACCATGCCGATGCGGTTTTTATCGACATAGGGCAGAGTTCCCAGGAACTGCAACGCGGCATACGTTCCCATATCCATGGCCACGCCTTTGTTGATGCGGGGATCGGGAAAAGATGAGCCGCCGTGATCATAGGCGTCGATGGCGATAACAACATAGCCGCGGCGGGATAGTTCAACGGCGTTTAGGTCCTGTACCTCGCGGGTGTTGTTGTATCCGTGCATGGAGACAATCGCAGGCGCGGGGTTTTCCACGGTCACGGAGTCCGGCACGTAAAGCAGGGCGCTCAAGCGGGCTCCGTCTTCGGTAACATAGGTCATGTCGGTAATTTTGATTTTACCGCCACTTGTGTGCACCAGGTAAGCGGCCAGCGAACCCAGTAAAACGAGGGCGACTGCGATACATAAAAAAACAACACATTTCTTTTTGTTATCCATATTCTCCCTCCTTTTGAAGTTTTTAAATCTTTACTGCTGGTCGGTTTTCTTGTCAATGGATATCGGGAAGACGGCACCAAAGGCGCGCCCAACATAAAAAATAAATCAAAACAATGTGTTACAATTAAGAGTGGCTTTTCATGGTGTTGAAAGCATTGAAAATGCCTCGTCATCCGCCCTTAATGTGACTCAGGCGGTGGGATTTTAACCAGGCGCTTGATGATAATTCAACCTTTACCACGGCCAAAACTTTTTTCTTTGTTGACAGCAATTCCTTTAAGTATTAGTTAACGCTGAATATTTTAAAGATTAGTGGAGAATGTAATTTCATGATTATTGTTACGGGTGGGGCGGGATTTATCGGCAGCGCTTTTGTCTGGAAACTCAACCAGCAGGGCATTGATAATATCATCATCGTGGATCAGCTCGGCAGCGATGATAAATGGAAGAACCTCGTCAATCGCCGTTTCACCGATTGCTTGCATAAAGATGACTTCATCAAGATTGTGCAGGAGGATAAAGAGCCGTGGAAAGTCAGAGCTGTCATCCACATGGGCGCCTGTTCCTCAACCACAGAACGCGACGCCGATTATTTGTGGAAAAATAATTATCTGTACAGCCGCATGCTTGCCCAGTGGTCGCTAAGACATGGCATACGTTTTATTTACGCCAGTTCCGCCGCTACTTACGGGGACGGATCATCGGGGTTTTCGGACGACCACGAAACAATCAGTTCACTCAAGCCGATTAACATGTACGGGTACTCCAAACATGTTTTTGATTTGTGGGTGTTAAAAAACAAACTGGAAAGCAAGATGACGGGCATCAAATTTTTCAATGTTTTTGGTCCCAACGAATACCACAAAGGCGACATGACAAGCGTTATTTATAAAGCTTTTAATCAAATCAGAGAAACGGGCAAAGTCCGTCTTTTTAAATCTTATAAAAAAGAATATCCGCACGGCGGCCAGCTGCGTGATTTCGTTTACGTTAAAGACTGCGTGGATGTAATGTGGTGGTTTTTGAACAATCCTGACGCCAACGGCATATATAATCTGGGAACAGGCAAAGCCCGCACTTGGAAGGATCTGATCAAAGCCGTGTTTTCCGCTTTGGAAAGAAAAACAAATATTCAATTTATAGAAATGCCGGAGTCAATCCGCAATCAGTATCAGAATTTCACCGAAGCGCAGATGAACAAACTCAAAACCGCCGGTTGCGCGGTTAATTTCGCGTCGCTGGAAGAAACCGTGCGTGATTATGTGGTAAATTATCTGCAGAATCATGATCCCTATTTAGGAAGATAAAATTGAAAAGAGATATAGCCTGTGTCATTCCCGCGCGTTTTGAGTCAAGCCGTTTCCCGGGCAAACCCCTGGCCGATTTGTGCGGCAAGCCGATGATTCAGCACGTCTACGAACGCGCTTCCCGCGCCAAGGCGCTTCCCTTTGTGGCGGTAGCCACGGATGACGAAAAAATTTTTAAAACTGTAAAAAATTTCGGCGGCAACGCCATCATGACCTCACCGGCGCATCGCTCCGGCACAGACAGGATTGCCGAGGCAGTGAAATCACTTAATCTTGCCGGTAACGCCATCGTGGTGAACATTCAGGGCGATCAGCCGGTTTTTGAACCGGCGCAGGTGGACGAAGTCATCGCGCCGCTTATTGCTGACGATGAAATTATTATGTCCACGTTGATTTATAAAATCATTAAAGACGAGGAAATAACCCACCCGCACGCCGTGAAAGTCACTTTCGATAAGGATTATTTTGCGCTATATTTTTCCCGCGCCACCATCCCCTATGTGCGCGATAAAAAACTGAACGTCGATTATTACAAGCACCACGGTATTTACGCCTATCGCCGGGATTTTCTGGATGTCTTTACCGGTTTGCCGGAAGGAAAGCTCGAAAAACTTGAAGCGCTGGAGCAATTGCGGGCGCTTGAAAATGGTTACAGGGTAAAGGTCGTCGTTACTCCCTATGATTCCGTGGAAGTGGATAATGAGCTGGAATTGGCAAAAGTTCGCCGGATTATTGAAGCAGGATAAGCATTGACCGCAGCAACCGGTTAATCGTTCTGGTTAGGATTATGAATTTAAAATCTTACCTGTTAGGGCTTTTTTTCCTGGCGATGATTTTCTGCCCGTTGTCCTTAATGGCGGCGGGCGACGATAATCTTGCCGCCTGCGCCGTAATTAAAGACGATGGCGAGAGGTTGAAGTGTTATGATAATTTGGCGCGGCAGAAAATTGAGACGGAAAAGAATGTAATTACAGACAGCAATGTTCTGGCGAAAGAAAAGCTTCCGCAGGAAAAAAAGGAGGCCTCCGTATTGTCCCGGCACTGGGAACTGGACGGGGAAAAGTCCAAGCATGCTTTTTTCATGCTTACCCCCTACCGCCCGAATTATTTCTTGCCTATCGCGTATAATACCAATCCCAATGATAATAATGCCCTGGATTTTGATCCTGACGCCAAGGCGCAGCGCAGCGAAGCGAAGTTTCAGCTGAGCTTCAAGATAAAGCCGTGGTGCATGGATGTTGAGGGATGGGATTTCTTAAAGGGCGTCGATTTGTGGATTGCCTATACGCAGCTTTCCTACTGGCAGCTTTATAATGCCACGTTTTCCTCTCCGTTTCGTGATACAAACTACGAGCCGGAGGCGCTGGTTAATTTCCGCACCGATGTAAACATTCCTGGCATTGATGGTCTAAAGCTGCGTTTTGTGACGGTTGGATTGAATCATCAATCCAATGGCCGTTCCTCGCCGCTTTCACGCAGCTGGAATCGTGTTGTCGCCAACGCGGGGTTGGAAAAAGGAAATTTCAATATTTTCCTCAGGACATGGTATCGGATACCGGACGGTGAAAGCAAAAACGATAATCCCGGCATAACCAAATACAAGGGATACGGGGAATTATGGCTTACTTACTACTGGAAGAAGAACCGAATTTCCGCCATGCTGCGCAACAATCTGCGCAGCGAAAATAAAGGCGCCGTGCAGCTTGACTGGAGCATTCCGCTTTCCCTGTTTTGGGATAAGCTCGATATTTTCAGCATCTATTTTCAGTATTTTAACGGTTACGGGGAAAGCCTTATCGACTACAATGCCAGTGTTAACCGCATAAGCGCGGGATTCATGCTGGTGGACTGGGAATGACGAGGATATACCGAATTACGTCCAGACGATTTCTTTGATCTTAAGATTTTTTTCCGGGCTGCCCGCGGTTTGCGGCGCGCATTTTTTCAGATAATCATCCACATATGACTGTTCGATTCCGTTGGTCGCGGCAACTTTTTTCAGCTAGGCCAGCTCATTTTCATGAATATCTTTGTCCACGGCGGAAATTATTAATCCATCATGGATGAAAAAACGGACGATTTCGGAGTGCGAAAAAACAGGAGGAGAATCATCGATATTTTTATTATTCATGATTTCATTGATGGTGTTTTTGCAGGATTTTTTTTCAAAACCCATGATGGCGCCGATACGCAGCATCAGCTTTTTTCCGGCTCCCGGATAGAGCGGTCCTGGCGAATGAGAATAAGCAGTCCTTTGAAATAAAGGCTTCTGTCCAAAAGTGATGCTTGCATAAAAGCATTTATAATCTATTTTAGCCGTTAAGGAAAGTTCTTTCCCTGATAAAGTTATACGGCAGAGAAATATTCTGGTGTGGAAAAAGCAGCTTCAAGAAAAAAGGCCGAATTTTCATTCGGCCTTTTGAACGGATTTAATCATCGTCATCGTCAAAATCGAGCGGCTGTTCGGATCCCTCCGGAACTTCCGCGGCGATTGAGCGATTGATGCCGCGCATCAGAAGCCACATGATCAAAAACAGAATAATCATCGAAGCGACAAGAATAAAGATGATTGTCGCCGTCCAAGCCTTGGCTTCTTTATCTATATTTTGCGCCACGTTCAGCGCTGCCTCTTTATATTTATCGATATCAATTCCCATGCCGACCCAGCCAAAACCTGCAGGCGCCGGCAGATTTTTCGTGTAAAATTTAATCGGGGCATAGGCGACAAATTTGGCGTGCCCGCCGAATTTATAACTTAGCAGGCCGGATTTTCCCGCCGCTGCTTCTTTCGCGATGACGGGCAGATTGGGATCCATGAATCCCAATTGATGAAGGTTTAACGCTTCTATGCCTTTTTTCATCAGGTCATTCGCGTTTTGCGCATTAAGCGTGGAGACCTGAGCTCCCTGCGCATTTAGTCCCACTATATGGTAGGAGCTGGGGTGAACAATCACATAGCCGCGGTGGTCAATAATATAGGCATAGTTGGCCGAGGTCGCGTCAACCTCATACACCTTTTCCATTTGTGTGGGAATGATATGATTGGTAAATGTGGCCAGATGGCGGTAATCCAGGGCCAGCGCGATTGCGCCGGCAAAGCCATTTTTATCAAATAGCGGCGTGGCCAGCCGGATGATACCGTTAAATCTGGCACCTTTGTTAAAAGCATCCTTGGTTACATACAATCCGGTTACCGGAGAAACATATGCCTCGCCTTTGTTCAGAAGCTGTGCCTGGGCAAAGTAGGTTTCGTTTTTGTAGGTTGTGTTTGCCGGGATACTGACATTCTGCAATTGACTTTCCGGCATAACTTTGCCGTCAACAACCTTAATTAGTTCTTTGCCATTCCTGTCTATAAGAGACATCTCTTTGTAGAGGGGGACTAAAACCTGCTGGACCCTGTTTCCGTCCCGGGCCCAGACGGGCTTTCTGTTTTCCAGAACAAACTGTCTGAATGCTGTTTCTGTAGGCGGGATAATTGTTGCAATAAGCAAGTCTTTCTTGCTTTCCGTCAGGAAATTGGCAACTTCATTTGCGGTATTTACGGCCCGTGCTTTTATATCTTCCTGAGCTTTCTGGTCGAGAACAACGGATGTTCTCTCTTGTATGGTAACCCCCAGTTTAAAAATGCCGTTGGCGATTAAAAACGCCATCAGTGATAAGGGGATTACGATAAGCAGGAAGAAAACGCTTCCTATGCTGAAGAACTGCTTACCTTTTTTATTGTTTGACATTATAATTCCCCCTAACCTTTGTTAAATTTTCAGTTAACATTATCAGCTTGTTAACCCAAAAAATAACGCATGTAAGGGTTAGCAAAGAGAAGCACCAGAGAAACGACCAGGGCGTAAATGGCAATAGATTCAGCCATGGCCATGCCGACCAGCATGGTCATCATGATTTTTGCCTGCACGCCGGGATTTCTTCCCACGGCGGAACAAGCTCCGTTGGCGGCTGTTCCGATGCCCATACCCGCTCCGACTGCGCCGATGCCAATAGCCAGGCCTGCCGCAATCATCGCTCCGACGGCAAAGATTGCCTTGGCGTAAGAATCAGCGGCTGGAATAACCTGTTCTGCGGCAAAAACAAAAGAGCTCGACACCAGCAAAACGATTATTGTGGTAAGAGCGGTCAGAAATTTTGTGCCTATTTTGTGTAACATTATTTTTCTCCTTTCCGATTAATGTTCATGAATTCGTTGGATAACTAACACAAATTGTATTTCCTGAAAAGCGGAAATCATTTTGTTACAATCCACGCAAAATTACTGCATTATACATGCCATTATCGGATAAAGAGAGCAAAAAATGACCGGTAGTATAAATAATTAAGAGAGGCGGAAAACGTCAGGGGGCCCGCTAATTGCTTGAGATTGTTTTATTTATCCGAGTGGTCTGCGCGAAAATCCTGCTGTAAACAATATGGGTATAATTTTTCCACGCGCGAATAAATAGAAGCAATTATTGTTCTATGTTTAATGTTTTGTTAAATCATCTCGCATGAAACATACAAGCGGATGTATCAGATGCGCGCGTGGTATTTCGCGGGAATTTACAGGTGCGAAGATGGTTCGTCAGCGTTGAACAGCGTGATTATATTTATATTGAAATTTTGCAGTCAGGCCGCTAATATAAAAAATCGGAACTGCTGGTATCGCATGCCGACCTTTTCTTAGGGGATTTTTTATGCAGGAAATTTTGACGGCGGTCACCTACCCGGTCGTCTGGCTGATTTGCTCCTATCTTTTGAAAATGGAAAGCGGCCTGGCCAAGCTTCTCATTTCTCTTACTGCGGCTATCTTGGTTTACGTATTAATTGGAATGCTTCAAGCCGGCAAAACAGGCACGAAAAAAGAAGAAGATGGCTAAGATTAATATTTCCTCCATATCTTGCTGCATACCCGTAAGAAATATTATCCCGATAACAATTAACTGTCGCGGTTATATAACGTTGTTTTTATTCAGGACATTATAAATGCGTATCTGGTTTGCTACCTCCACGGTTATTATTCTGATCATCTTGCTTGCCCTGACAGTGAATCATGCCCGGGAAAAGGATATGGTAGAAATTTTCAGCCGCCAGCAGCTTGCCTACGCGCAGAGCACGGCCGCCAGGATGGTTGATCGGCTGACCCGGCTGGAAAAAAATGTCAGAGTGCTTTCCCGTCTTCAGTCACCGGAGGACAACGTCGCGCCGAGATTTTCGGATGACTATAAATATGTTTTTTCCGGTTGGGAAAAAATAATTGACGCGACATTTCTTATTGATAGAAACGGCAGGGTAAAGCAAGTTTTTCCCGCCGGCGCGTCTGTGGCGGTGGATCTTGCCGGTCATTTAAAAGAGATCAAAAACAGTAAAAGCAATTATATAAACCTCGCCTTGAACGAAAAAGCGGTTCTTACCGGTAGAAAGGAAAAAACAGACTGGCATTACGTTTTTGGCTATCCGATCTGGCAGAAGAATGATGTTTTTTCCGGAGCGTGGGTGGTTTCCCTGTCCCTGGCGGCGATGATTGAAGATTACGAAAAACAGATCAAAGACAACAATATGGGAACCCTTTGGCTGGTGGACGAAAAAGGAGAAATTGTCGTTCATCCCGACGACGCTTTTATCGGCAAGGGCATTGGTTACCTGGTAAAAAATGTCAATAAGACGGAAATTGATCTTTCTTTCGCGCGCGGCAATTATCTGGACGCGCTGGTTTTGCTTAGCAATCAAAAGGAACAAAGAAGCATCATCGCTTATTTCCCGTTGCAGTTTGGCGGGAAAAAGTGGGTGGTCTTGATAGTTTCGCCTTACAGTAACGTTGTTTTGCCGCTGCGCAAAACTTTTGCCTACACGCTTTTCAGCGTCATCATGGTGATTCTGGTTGTGGTTATCGCCAGTATTTCTTTTGCCTTCTGGGAAGGCAAAAGAGTGCGCGTAAAGGAAGAAGAAAGAAGAGCGGCCGAAAGCAAAGATTGGGAGGAAAAGTTGCTGCGGGAGAAAAAGACCATCGAGGGCATTATTGAAGGGTCGCCCATTCCAACTTTTGTCATAAGCAAAGAACATAAAGTCATTTTGTGGAACCGCGCCTGTGAGGAACTGACCGGTTTTTCCGCCCGCGAAATGGTGGGCACTGACAAGCATTACATGCCCTTTTATTCCGTAAAAAGACCGGTCATCGCGGATTTGATTATTGACAACGCGGCGGATAAGCTAAGCCAATACTATGACACGAAGAAAGTGAAAAAATCCGATAAGGTTGTCGGCGCTTATGAGGCGAATGACTTTTTCGAAAACCTCGGTGGACGCAATCGTTATCTCTATTTTCTGGCTGCTCCTGTCTACGATGAAAAAGGCAAGATTATCGCGGCAGTCGAAACGCTGCAGGATGTTTCGCGAGACGAAGAACTGAGCAGAAGTTTGCAGGAATACGCAGAGACCTTGCAGAATGAGCTGACGGAAAACATCGAACTGAGAAGGGAAGTTGAAGAGATCTACAACTATTTGCAGTCTATCATCAAGAGTCTGCCCGATAAAATTTACGAGATGGACGAAAACGGCATCATTAATTACGTGAGTCGCGGCAGAATGAGGGGCGGCAAATCTTCTTCCCGGGAATTTCAGGGCGTCCATTTTCTGGAATTTGTTGCCTCACATAACAGAGATTTTGTTTTGTCGATGTGGGAGCTGGCAAAAAAAGGCATTTATAAACCTTACGAAATAGAGGCGGTGAGAAAGGACGGCCGTAAAGTAAATCTGCTGATGACCACTTCTCCGGTAATCGGCACCAACCGCTATCTGGTGGTGCAGCGCGACATCACGGAATTCAAAAACCTGGAGAAAAAGCTCTTTGAAAGCGAAAAGCTGGCGGCGTTGGGTCAGTTATCCGCGGGCATCGCGCATGAGGTGCGCAACCCGCTTTCCTCGATTAAAATGAGCCTGCAGATTCTGCAAAAGCGGATAAGTCCGGCCGGCAATGACCTGAAGAGATTTAAGATAGCGGAAAAGGAAGTGGAACATCTGGAAACGCTGGTTAACAACATTCTCATTTTCGCCAAACCGATGGAGCCACAGAAAGCTCCCGCGGAGCTGGCCAAAGTACTTGATCAGGCCATTATTTTGGCTGAAAAGGAAATTACGGATAAGCAAATTCAGGTTCACACGAATTTCGGCAATGTCACCCCGATAGAAGTTGACGCCGCCATGCTGGGCGATGCCTTTTTAAATATCATCCGCAACGCCGCCGAGGCAATCGAGCAGGATGGGCATATCTATATTTCGCTGTATATGGACGAGAACAACAGGCAGGCGGTTGTGGCGGAAGTCAGAGATAATGGCTGCGGCATCGATGAAGCGGACATGCCGCATTTATTTAACCCTTTCTTTACGATGAAAAAATATGGTACAGGTCTGGGGCTTTCGCAGGTGAAAAAAATTATTGATCTGCATCAGGGCACGATTGATATCATCAGCAAAAAAGACGAAGGAACCACGGTGCGGGTTATTCTGCCGGTGAAAAGCGACAGCGGCAGAACGGTCGAGGAAATTAGAGCGTAGGGTGGCAGTCATGTCCAAAATTCTGGTTATCGATGATGACGCTTCGATTCGCGAAACGCTGGATCTGTATCTGACGGAAGAAGGATATAAAGTCGAAACCGCGGAAACAGGCACGGATGGCCTGAACAAATATGTCAAAAACCCCGCTGATGTCGTGATTCTGGATATCAGGCTGCCGGATGTTGACGGGTTTTCCGTGCTGGAAGACCTCAAGGAAGAAAACGAAAACGTCAAAGTCATCATGATTACCGCCTTTCACGATATGGAAACAACCATCAACGCCATGAAGGGAGGCGCTTTCGATTATATACACAAGCCGGTAAATGTGGACGAGTTGGATATCGCCATAAAAAAAGCCCTGAAATCGGTGGAGATGGAAAAGAAGATCGACGGCCTTTTAATGGATCCCTCGCGCAGCTTCCGGGTGGGTGATATTATCGGCACGGGCAATCAGATGCGTGAAATTTTCAAGACCGTTGGCATTGTTTCCCAAAGCCGAACCACCGTCCTGATTCAGGGCGAAAGCGGCACGGGAAAAGAATTAATCGCCAAAGTTATTCATAACAACACTTCGCCGGATGAACCTTTTATCGCCGTCAACTGTTCGGCTATTGTCGAAACTTTATTGGAGTCGGAACTGTTCGGCCACGAAAAAGGTTCTTT
This sequence comes from Deltaproteobacteria bacterium, assembly GCA_037446735.1. Lineage (GTDB taxonomy): Bacteria > Desulfobacterota > Syntrophia > Syntrophales > Smithellaceae > UBA4810. The sequence goes on along the minus strand of JBBIHZ010000002.1, from coordinate 1,162 downwards.
TACCGGCGCGGTGAACCGCAAACTGGGCAAGTTTGAGCTCGCCCGCTACGGCTCTGTTTTTCTTGACGAAATAAGCGAAATGTCGGTTAATCTGCAAGCGAAGCTCCTGCGGGTTTTGCAGGAAATGGAATTCGACCGGGTGGGCGGCAAGGATAAGGTTAAAGTCAACGCCAGGATTATGGCCGCGACCAATAAAGATCTGAAAACGCTGGTCAAGGAAGGAAAGTTCCGCGACGATCTGTATTACCGGTTGAACATTGTATCCATCACCATTCCGCCGCTCAGAGAGCGGCGTCAGGATATCGCTCCACTGATTGATTATCTTTTGGCCAAGATTAATCTGGAGCTGCATAAAAAAATTATCGGTGTTTCCGATGAGGTTATGGAAATGTTCATGCAGTACCACTGGCCGGGAAATATCCGCGAGCTGGAAAATCTGCTCGTGCGGGCATGCGTGGTCGCGCAGGGCCAGGTTCTGGGAAAAAATGATTTCCCTGAGCTGGGCAAGGAAGAACCGGGCAGGGAACGCAAAGACGATCTGGCGGAGATATTCACGCCGGCGGCGGGCAAACTTCTGACGCTCGACGAAGTTGAAGAACGCTACATCAAAAAAATCCTCAAAGAAAACGATAAAAAGAACAAAGGCGAAATCTGCGAAATACTGGGAGTTTCCCGTCCTACTTTGGAGAGGAAGTTGGAGAAGTATGGGATCGTCTTTGAGCGTGAATAGGGCCTTTTGAAAAACGGCCATCTACTGCGTTAAGCTCCATTCGCGTCGCTGCGACCTACACAAAAAGTAAACCTCGCTCCGCGATACTCGCGCGCCTTGCATCTGGCCATTTTTGAAAAGTCCCAGAAATTTTAAAGGTTGGAATAAATTATATTTCAAATTCATACCAAAAATATAATCAAAAGGAGGCACATATTAATGAAATATAGAAAACATTTTTTTACTTTAATAATCTCAACGTTGTTAATTGTCACCAGTTGTGCTTCAACAAATCCCTTAGTTAAGGCCTCAAGGGACGGAGATTCTTTGGCTATACAAAGGCTAATTGATGCAGGTGCTAATATAAATGAGCCAGACGAAAAAGGTTATACGCCTTTGATTCATGCAGTATGGTCTGGAAATATTGAAGCGGTTAAAATGCTAATTGATAAA
>JBBIHZ010000001.1:0-26122 GCA_037446735.1 Deltaproteobacteria bacterium | reverse complement strand
ATTTATTTTTCTGCTGGCCATGTGCTGAGGCCGCAAAAGGTCATCCAGCGTCTTGACCGGGTTGAATGCCATCAGGGGAATTTCGACAAATATTGTATTCCAACAGGCCATACCGCCGTTCCACAGGCCCGGCATTTCCAGCGCCTTTATTTTTCGTCCTTTTTCTATTTTTGTTGTCACCAGATATGCGTTCTGATCGACATACTCCTTGAGGTCATACTTTCGTCCTCGATAATCTTTTATGCAGCAAACCATATCTACCGGATTGAAATGAGTGGCGCGGGACCAAATCTTCATCTGCGCGCTATTGCCTTTATTTACGTGCGCCAATTCAACAATCTGCGGCGATTTAGTGCCGTCCTTTTCTTTTATCCAGAAGGGCCCCCCGCCCGGTTCACCCGTATTTTTTACCACGGCGCAAACGCGCAAGGGCCGGTTGAGCGCATTAAATAGTCTTTTCTTTTTTTGTGCCGGCTTTAAAGATTTAAACCCCTTGGGCAAACAGGCATTCACTTCTTGCCGACAAAAATCTGCCATCAGCTTTAATTTTTCGGCATCAATGTCCCGCGCGCTCAGCTCGTCTAATGTTTTGTGTATTTTCCTCATCAGGTCGATGGCGACTCCGCCCAACATTTTTCTGTAAGGAATGATGTTTTTTGTTATATTGCTTGGAGCAATGTTATCGATATTTTTTACAAAGATCAAATCCGCGTCTAAAACATTGAGGTTTTCCAATAAAGCACCGTGTCCGCCCGGGCGGAAGACAAGTCTGCCCCGGTTGTCTCTCAAGGGATTATCTTTCTCATCCACGGCAATCATACTCGTCGATGGAGACTGAACAGACAATTTATATTTATATTCTACTTCGCATTTTTTTTCGTACTTTCTTTTAACCTGACGCAGTTTTCGCGCCACAGCGAGACGATGCTCGGGAGAAACAGTAATATGCAGCCGACAGATATTTTTCGCGTTAGCGACATATCCCGCCGCCTCATAAATATGTTCTTCTAAAGCTGTGCGCATCTCTTTATTCGCGTATATATGAAAAGGGATAAGCGCTTTAGGCAATTCTCCCAGATTCGCGCCCTCAGAATGCAGGATGCTGCGCAAGATTGAACTGACGTTTTTTTCATTTAAATATTTTTGGAAAGTTTGATTATTCTTCAGCAGAGGGAAAAATGGCATTTTTTTCAAACTTTTGAAAAATTGCTTATTGGCGTAATCGCTGCCAAATCCTCCTGCTTGGGCCGCAAAAAACCATGCAGCGAACATACGGCTGGCCGCCCCGGAAGACGGCACAAATTTTATTACCCGATATTTCCCTGATTCCTTCTCGTAATATTCGATAAAATCTTTTCTTTGCCGCTGCGATATCTTTCGGATACCGTTATTTACCGTACAAGGCGCGGCCAAAGACAAATAATATGGCTTCTTCTTGAAATAGGCTAATTGCCTTTGGATGCTGTTTATTTTTAAACCCAAGGACTTTATTTGCTTAAAATCATTGCGGTCGAAGAGAGGTCTTTTTTTCATAAATATTTTTTTATCTCATTAACATCATGCGTATTTATTCGCAAGAGGCAATCCCCACGCCCGGTCATTTTTTTAATCGTCGCCGACTCGAAAATCTTCCTTGCAATCAGGTCTTTTTTGTCATAATTTCATGCTGCAGATAACGCAAGGGAGAAATTCAGATGAAAAAATATATCATTATTTTTTTTCTGATGTTCATGACCTTCTGTTTCACCAATTTCGCTTACAGCGACACGGATGCCGCTAAATCATCTGAGAAAGGCGTCGTTTCCACGATTACTGACGAAACGAAAACTATAAAATCAGATGTCAAAAGAAACATCCAGAAATCCAAGAAAGATATGGCCCGTGACATCAAAGACATCAAGGAACAGGTACCGAAAGATTTCAAGAAATTAAAGAACGATGTCGCCGATACAACCAAAGAGGTTAAAGACGGCGTCAAACAGGAACTCAAGGATGTTCACGAAGAATTAAAAAAAGCTGTCAAATAAATTATGAAGTAAAATCGGCGATATGGGGTTGCCAACAATGAAGCTCAAGCATATCTTGATGCGTAAACATTTTTATTTTTCCCTGCTGATAAGCGTTCTTTCCACGCTCATCATCAGCTGCGCTCCCGTATCGTCTTCCCTGCCCAGTTCGTCACTGATTGAAGCAACAAGAATTAGCGATGAACTTAATTTTTGCGGCGAACCGGTACCGCTGCAAGGTGAAACTGTCAGGGAACGGCTGGAAAGAGAGCTGATCATTTGCCTGGATAACAGTGATGATATTTTATTATGGCTCAAGCGTTCCAAGCGCTATTTTCCCTATATTGAAGAATTGCTTAAAAAAAATAACATGCCTGATGATCTGAAATACATTGCCGTCGCGGAAAGCTCTCTTAGAACCTACGCGGGATCCCCCAAAGGCGCGATGGGTTACTGGCAGTTTATCGAAAGCACGGCAATAAAATACGGGCTGATCGTGAATAATGACATTGATGAACGACGGAATTTTTTTCTTTCCACGCCGGCGGCGCTTAATTATTTAAAAGATCTTTACGCGCTTTTCGGCTCCTGGACGCTGGCAGCGGCGGCATACAATATGGGAGAAGACGGATTGAAAGCGGAAATTAGTGTTCAGAAAGTCAACGACTATTACCGGCTTTTTCTTTATCAGGAAACACAAAGGTATATTTTTCGCATACAGGCGATTAAAATGATTATTTCCAATCCGGAAAGATACGGTTATAAATTGACGAGAGATGATTTTTATCAGCCGGCGGAATTTGACACGGTAAAAATCACCGCTGAGCAGACAATACCAATAACAGTCATTGCCGAAGCGGCCAATACCTATTTCAAGACAATTAAAGATTTCAATCCCCAGTTGCGCAACTATTATCTGCCGCCGGGAAGTTTCACTCTCTTCATACCTAAAGGCACCGCTATTGAGTTCAATCAGCGTCTGGAGAGTCTTTTGTCTAAATGGATCAACGAAAAAAGCGAGCGGATATATACCGTGCAAAGTGGTGACAGTTTATCCTCGATCGCCGAGCGCTTCAATGTTTCCGTTAAAGCGCTGATGATCTGGAACGGTTTTACGTCCAGCAGCAGATTAACTGCGGGACAAAAAATTATTGTTTTCCCGGGAAATAACAACGCCACGATTAATGTTCCCGGCGCTGCTAAAGACCGGTAATTATAGATAAGTCACATCGTTCTAAACGGATCTGCGCCTAAGCGCCCACCATCGGATCGGGATTACGCGTCTCCTCATTTTTGTAACCATATTCCAGCAATGCCTTGGTCTGTTCGTCTCTTATTTGCGGATTTTTCGCTCCCAGCACGATCGCCAACAGGCGCTTCTCTCCTCTTTTGGCTGTCGCCACCAGATGATAACCAGCGGCGCGGACGTATCCCGTTTTGAGGCCATCCACATCACTATTTTCCTGCAGTAGTGTGTTGCGATTGGGATATTCAACGTAATTATACTGAAAAGACGGCAGAGAATGTATTTTTAAAGCGTCGGGAAATCTTTCTAGATAACTTCGGGAAAGAAGATAAATATCATTGGCGGTTATTTTTTGCCGCGGATCAGGCAGGCCGTGCGGATTGACAAAATTACTGCTTTTCATACCCAGCTCTTTTGCCTTATTGTTCATCTTGGCCACAAAATCTTCCACTGTTCCCGCCAGATGTTCCGCAACGGCGATTGAGGCGTCATTGGCGGAAAAAATGGCCATAAATTTGACGAGATCTCCAAAAACCGCCCAATCACCCTCGTCATAAAATATTTTCGAGCCGTTAGTCTGCGCGGCCCTGGCGCTTATTCTTACTTTGTCCGTATCCTTAATGTTTCCCGCGCGAATTTCTTCATTAACCAGATAAAGCGTAAGTATTTTTGTAAGCGACGCGGGCTGTATGACTTTTCCAGCGTTGTAACTATAAAGGACTTTTCCGCTGTCCAGCTCCACCAGTAAAGCGGCCTTAATATTGGCGCGATCAATGACTTTTTCCGCGCAAACAGCCACCTGGGGAAAGAAAGCCAGCAAAAGCAGTGCAGCCGATATTTTTTTCAAAACAGCCATATTCCTGATCTTATTATGGTCGAATTGTAGCAATTTACCATTATAAAATCAAACGCAAACACACGGCCTCTGTTCCTTTTATGTTATAAATTTTGCGGGCGTTTTTCGTTTTATTTTATTTATTATGAATTCAATACGGCTTTAGATACTTTTTGTTGTTTTTAAATAATTTTTATTATAGAAAAAGCATAACGAAAAAATAAGGGTGAATCATGAGGAAAATATTTAATTCGGTAATTCCTTTTATCGTGGTAATGATTTTGTCATTTTTGATTTCCTGCGGCATAATACCCACGGTAAAACCTCCTGAAGAGCAATACCCACTGCTCGGAAAAACATATAAAAAAATTATTTTGCAGAAATTTGAGATTGATCAGGATCTCGAAAAAGAGTTCCCTGAAGCGATTGTTACCTGTGAAAGCACGACAATGAGCGAGCTTTTAAAGAGAAACGCCGCGCCGATTATTGAAAAAGCCCGCTTGAGCACCTCAAAAGATCCGGCAGCCCTGATCATTAAAACCCGCATTATTACACTGAAAATGGCCAGCGCCTCGCCACGCGGCATCAGCGGTGAATTTACAGGCAAATCGGAAATGACCGCGGAAGTCAGAATTATCGATGCCCAGGCAAGAAAAATCATCAGAAAAAATATTTTATCGTCAGCCGACCTTAGTCCAGGTCCCACAGATGCGGCTCTGACCGAGCGAACAATGCCCGCGGAATTCGGCAAAATGATCTCGGAATATATCATCAATTCCGTGTCAGGCAATTGAAATTATCCCGGCTATCCGAGTTTTCCCTTTAAAAAACGTCATAATAAGACCCAGATATTCCTTGACAAAATATCATTTGTAATTTAATTACTAGCCGGTAAATAGTAATTAGTAATACATTGATTTTACGATGTAATTAATGTGCTTTGAAGGTTTATTCACATGAAACTATCTACGAGAGCAAGATATGGCGTGAGGCTAATGACGGCATTGGCGCGCGCTCATTCCGAAAAACCTGTTTTTCTGAAGGAAATTGCCGCGGGAGAAGAAATTTCCGAAAAATATTTAAGCCTGATTGTCATCCCGCTGCGCGCCGCGGGATTGATAAAGTCACGGCGTGGCGCGCGTGGGGGTTATAATCTAACCAAAGCGCCCCAAGAGATAACACTATTAAGTATCGTGGAGGCACTGGAAGGAAAAATAATATTAGTGGATTGCGTGAAAAAACCGTCTTCCTGTTCGCGTACCGCTACGTGCGCAGCGCGTGATGTCTGGAGCGCTTTAGGTGAAAAAATCAGCGATACATTGAACGGTATAACGCTGGCCGAACTGGCGCAGAAAAAACAAAATATGGGATGATCTTATGAACATCGTGGAAAAAATCAAAAAACTGAAAAAAGAAAAGAAAGCTGTTATTCTTGTTCACAATTATCAACTCCCTGAGGTTCATGACATAGCTGATTTTATAGGCGATTCCCTGGGTCTCAGCATGGAAGCCGCGCGTACTGACGCGCGGATTATTGTTTTTTGCGGCGTGCATTTTATGGCGGAGACGGCCAAGATTTTATCGCCGGAAAAAATGGTTCTTCTTCCTGATAAAAACGCCGGCTGCCCCATGGCGGACATGATCGATCCGGAAGGATTCAAAGCTCTGAAGAAGCAGCATCCTGCCGCCGTAACCATGTGCTATGTGAACACTTCCGCCGCCGTAAAAGCCGAATGCGATTACTGCTGCACTTCTTCCAACGCCCTGAAAATGGCTCAATACATTCTTAAAACAAATAAAGAAATCATCTTTGTGCCGGACAAATATCTGGCACGATATGTTTCCGATCAGCTTAACCATAAGTTCATCGTTTGGAATGGTTTCTGCCCGACACACGCGCGTATCATGCCCGACGACATTGCCAAGGCCAAGAAGCTTCATCCTGAAGCAAAAATATTAGCGCACCCGGAATGCCGCCCGGAAGTCACAGCTCTTGCCGACGCTGTTCTCTCCACGGAAAAAATGTGCCGGTACGTAAAAAACACCGACGCCACGGAATTTATCATTGCTACTGAGTTGGGGATTATTCACCGGATAAAAAAAGAGAATCCGTCAAAAAGTTTTTATCCAGTTTCCGAAACTGTTGTTTGTCCGAACATGAAACGTATCAATCTGGAAAAGATTTTATGGTCGCTGGAAGATCTTAATTACCAAATAGAAGTTGACGCCGATATTATGAAAAAGGCCCGTCTGTCTATTGACCGGATGCTGCAAATAACCTGATAGACCGGAAAATTATTTTACTTCTTAACTTATATGAAATCAGACTCTTTAGGAACTGTCAGCACGCAATATTTTGTTTTTGCCCGGCCGCCCGATGTTTTGAAGCTTGAATCGGGCCGCAGCATCAGCCCCGTGACAATTGCCTATGAAACTTACGGCACATTGAATGAGCATAAATCCAACGCCATTTTAGTATGTCACGCCCTATCCGGAGACGCGCATGCCGCGGGAATCAACACGGAAGATAATTCTCCCGGCTGGTGGGATGGACTGATCGGCCCGGGAAAAGCCCTTGATACGGATAAATATTTCGTCATTTGCTCCAATGTGCTCGGTGGCTGCCGCGGCACAACCGGTCCATCCTCTAATGATCCCCAGACCGGAAAGCCCTACGCTCTTGATTTTCCGATAATTACTGTTGCCGATATGGTGGCTGCGCAGCGTCATTTAATTGATTCGTTCGGCATTGAAACACTGCTTTGCGTCATCGGTGGCTCAATGGGCGGAATGCAGGCCCTGCAATGGGCGTCTGCCTATCCGGAAAAAGTCCGCGCCGCGATTCCCATCGCGACAGCGCTGAAGCATTCACCGCAGCAAATAGCCTTTGACGAAGTAATCCGCCAATCAATTATGGCTGATCCCGCCTGGCGCGACGGCTACTACTATGAACATGGACAGCCGGAAAGAGGACTGGCCGTAGCCCGTATGATCGGACATATCACATTCATGAGTGACCAGTCGATGGAGGAGAAATTTTCCCGCAAGCTCAAAAACGAAAAACTAAGTTTTCAATTTACGGACGACTTTGAAGTGGAAGGTTATTTGCGCTACCGCGGCAATAGTTTCGTAAAACGTTTTGACGCTAATTCCTATCTGTATATAACCAAGGCAATGGACTATTTTGACCTTTCGGGAGATAAATTCATGCCGGGCGTGAAAAAAACTTCTGTTAAATTTCTTGTCATATCATTTAAATCCGACTGGCTTTATCCTTCGTACCAATCACAAGACATTGTGCGGGTTTTGAAAAAAAAGCATGCTTCCGCGACGTATTTTGATCTGACCTCCACCTACGGCCATGACGCGTTTTTAGTCGAAATCGCCGATGAAACCCGGCTGATCAGAAATTTTTTAGCCAATATCAAGGTTAATTAATGTTATGAAAACGACAAATTTAGATTACCGAATTATCGCCGATATTATCGACAGGGAAGCCCATATTTTGGATTTGGGTTGCGGCAGCGGCGAACTGCTGACTTTGCTTATCAGCGAAAAGCAGGCTTTTGTGCAGGGAATTGAGCTTAACGATGAAGAAATGCACAGGTGCGTGGAAAAAGGCCTTACCGTTTTACAGGGAGACATAGAAAGCGGCCTTATCGATTACCCCGACAAATCCTTTGATTATGTTATTCTTAACCAAATAATGCAGGAAATCAAGAAAGCTGATTTTGTTATCCACGAGGCGCTCAGAGTAGGCAGGCGCGTTATTATAGGCTTTCCCAATTTCGCGCATATCAAGGCCCGCCTAACGCTCATGTTCAGGGGAAAGACTCCCATCAATGAGGCGCTGCCTTATTACTGGTATGAAACGCCGAACATTCGTTTTTTGACGATCAGGGATTTTATTGATTACTGCGTAAAAAACAACATCTTTATCGAACAAAAATATTTTTTAGGCAAAGCGAAGCTTATTCATGTATTTCCCAGCTTATTCGCGCTTAACGCGCTTTTTGTCATCAAAAGAAACGGAGATTAACAGGGAGTTCATTATGGAAAGGATCATTCATAAATCATCGAATATTCCTGCCGCGGGACCATATTCCGTGGCGGTAGAAGCAGGCGGCTTTATCTTTATTTCCGGTCAACTGGGTATAAATTCGCAAACCGGCGAGATAATTGGAGAAATAAACGCGGCCACGCACCAGGTTCTTCGTAACATCGGCGCAATTCTTTCCGGCATTGGCCTTAAAATGGAAAATATCGTGAAAACAACGATTTATCTGAAAAATATTGAAGATTTTCCAGCCGTCAATGAAATATACTCCGAATATTTTCCTCATGAACCGCCGGCGCGCTCGACTGTGGAAGTCTCCAATTTACCAAAAGGCGCTTTGCTGGAAATTGACGCCATCGCCGTCAGATGAAAAATGATATGGCTAAAATATTATCCGTAAACATCAGCAACCATAAAGGCGAAAAAAAAAATAACATAAGCCGCTGCCGTGTACTGCGATATACGGGTCTGGAAAATGACGCGCACGGAGAAGACAAATCAAGACAAATCAGCCTGCTGGCGATGGAAAGCATTGAGAAGATCCGCGAAAAAGGGCTGGAGGTAAATTGCGGCGATTTCGCGGAAAATCTTACCACACAAGGATTGATACTGCATACCCTGCCACTAGGAACCAAATTGAAAATCGGCAGTGAAGCTGTTCTGGAAGTCACGCAAATCGGCAAGTCCTGCCTCAAGCCCTGCGCAATTTTCTTCACCGTGGGTGATTGCGTAATGCCCAAGGAAGGAATTTTCGCCCGTGTTCTTACTGAAGGCGTAATCGCCACCGGAGACGAAATAAGCATCTTAGGCCAAACTGCAAATTCCTGATATTTAAAGATTATTCTTTTCAATTATAACCGGTTATTGTATAATATTCCCACAGTCATTAAAAAACAGAATATGTCCTGAGCGCAAGTTAATTCTCTTAGGGAGGCAGCGTGCATGACTCTGAAAAAAAAATCCGGTTCCCCAACTAAAAAAACCAAAACCACTCTAAAAACTATTAAAACAAAAGCAGCGCCACGGGAAAAAAAGATCACTGCAAACTCTGACCGCCCTTACAACGACATTTTAAATTATGTTGGCATAGGCATATACATATCCCAGGATAAAAAATTCGTTTATGTTAATCCTGTTTTTGAGGAAATCACCGGCTATTGCGCAAAGGATCTTATCGGCAAAAACCCCTCACATTTTATTTATCCTCAAGACATAGAGAGAATAAAAACACTTGCTATTGACAGTTTGCAGGGAAAAAAAAGCAAACCATTCGAATACAGATTTATTAAAAAAAGCGGCGAAACCACCTGGATTATAGAAAAGATTTCATCCGTGAACTACGGCGGAAAACGCGCTGTCCTGGGCAGCTTTATGGACGTTACGGAGCGGAAAAGCATCGAGGAAGCGCTGCGGCAAAGCGAAGATAAATATCGCTCTATTTTGGAAAATATCAATGACGGGTATTTTGAAATCGATCTTTCCGGTCGTTTTACTTTTGTTAATGATGCCCTTTGCAATATCCACGGCTATCCCGAAAAAGAATTAATCGGCATGGAAAACCGTCAATATGTGGACACGGCAAATGCCAAAAAGGCCTTCACCGCTTTTAACGAAATATACAAATCCGGAAAAAGCGGCTCCATTTTTGATTATGAAATCAGCACGAAAGATGGAAACAAAAAGCAGATTGAAGTTTCAGCATCTTTAATCAAGGACGCCGCAGGAAATCCAATCGGCTTCAGAGGAATTACCAGGGATATCACCGCTCGCAAACAAATCGAAGAATCTTTGCGTCAAAGCGAAGAGAAATATAGAAGTATTATAGAAAACATTCAGGAAGGCTACTTTGAGCTTGATTTGAACGGCACTTATACTTTTGTTAACGATGCCAATTGCCAACTGCTGGGATACACAAGAGAAGAATTGATTGGAATGAGCGCCCGTCAACACATGCCGAATGAAGAGAATTACCAGATAGTAAATAAGGCTTATACTGATCTGTATCTTGCCGGGATACCCATAAAATCACTGCAGGTTGTGTCCGCCAAAAAGGACGGCTCACCTGTGATGTATGAAACTTCCGTAACAATCATAAAAGACGCAAAAGGAAAACCCATTGGTTTCCGGGGAGTTTCCCGTGACATTACTGAGCGCAAACAGATGGAAGAGCAGCTCCGCCAGTCGGAAGAAAGATACCGCTCCATAATTGAGCAGATGACGGACGGTTATTTTGAAACCGACCTGAAAGGAAAATTTACCTTTGTCAACGACGCCGAGTGCAGAAACACAGGATATTCGCGAGAAGAATTAATCGGCAACGATTCCCGATTATTCGCCGACGAACAATATTATCAAACAATGTATCGCACTTTTGTTGATGTTTATAAAACGGATCAACCTATTAAAGCATACGATTTAGAACTTACCAAAAAAAACGGAAAACAGGCAGTCCACGAAATATCCGTATCGCTTATAAAAAACAAAGAAGGCAAAATAACGGGTTTCCGCGGTATATCGCGCGATGTCACAGAACGGAAAGCCGCCGAAACGGCGCTGCGCCAATCCGAGGAAAAATATCGTACCATCATCGAATCGATTAATGACGCTTATTACGAGACGGACCTTTCCGGTAACCTCATTTTTTTCAATGACATGCTTTGTAAACACCTCGAATACTCCCGTGAAGAGTTGATCGGCAGGAACAGCCGTATCTTCCAAACTGATGTTAATTTCGAAAAAACGGTTAAAATTTATACCGATGTTTACCAAACGGGCAACCCCGCAATTGGGGAAATTGAATGCGTAAGGAAAGATAATTCAATTGGAATTTACGAGTTATCACTGTCGCTGATCAAGGATAAAAACGGTAAAAAAATCGGGTTCCGCGGCATTACGCGTGACGTTACCCAGCGCAAAAAAATGGAAGAGGCGCTGCGCCAATCCGAGGAAAAATATCGCACGATCTTGGAGGAGATGAATGACGCTTATTTCGAAGTAGACCTTGCCGGCAACTACACGCTTCTTTCGAACACAAGCGCTCGTCTGCTGGGCTATTCTCCGGAAGAAATGGCGGGAAAGAATTCCATAAGTTTCATCTTCAAAGAAGACGTTCCTGTTGTTGTTGGAGCTTTCAATAAAATTTATATAACGGGCGAGCCTGTAAGAAACACCATCTATCGAGCCGTTCACAAGGACGGCACAATCGGAATCGCCGAACTCAACGGATTTCCTCTAAAAAACGAAAAAGGCGAGATAATAGGTTTTCGCGGCATCGCCAGGGATATTACCGAACGCAGGCAAATGGAAGAAAAAATACTCCAGTCTGAACAAAGATACCGCAGTATTATTGAACAGATGGAAGACGGATACTTTGAAACGGATCTCAGGGGGAATTTTACTTTTGTCAACGAAGCGGAGTGCCGCAACCTCGGCTACAGTCATGATGAACTCATCGGGATGAACCGGCGCCGATATACCGACGAAAAAAACTCTAAACTCCTCTTTCACCTCTTCAACAATGTTTATAGAACAGGCGAACCGGTCAAAGCGCATGATCTCGAAGTCATCAGCAAAGACGGAACAAAATTGTTCAATGAAATTTCCGTGGCGCTCATCAGAAACGCCCAGGGCGAACCGATAGGGTTCAGGGGAATCGCCCGCGACGTCACTGAACGCAAACTCCAGGAAGAAAAAATCCAGTATATGGCCACGCACGATAGCCTTACCGGCCTTCCCAACCGCGTGCTGTTCGGCCAGCTTCTCAGTCATGCCATCGAGAGCGCGAAGCGCTATGGCAGAAAACTCGCCGTTTTTTTTATTGATCTGGACCGCTTTAAAATCATCAATGATACCCTGGGCCACGACGCCGGTGACCAGCTTCTGCGGGAAATAGCCGCGCGTTTCCGCCAGACACTGCGCGCCATGGATGTTGTCGCGCGCCTGGGTGGAGATGAATTTGTCGTGATGATTGAAGAAATCAGCGACACCGGTCAGGTAGCCGTCGTCGCGCATAAGCTTATTGCCACGGCCATGAAACCCATGACGATCATGCGGCAAGAGTGCCGTGTCACCGCGAGCATTGGCGTCAGTATTTATCCCAGCGATGGGCAAGACGAACAGACATTGATGAAAAATGCCGATATCGCTATGTATTTCGCCAAAGAGGAGGGTAAAAATAATTTTCAACTCTATTCCAAGGACATAAAATCTCAATCCATTGAACGCTTATCTATCGAAACACAGCTTCGTTTCGCCTTGGAAAAAGAAGAGTTTAAACTGGCTTATCAGGCAAAACTTGATTTTAAAACCGGCGCGATTACCGGCGTGGAAGCTCTCCTGAGGTGGAATAACGCTTATTTAGGTGATATTGCCCCATTGCAATTTATTCCCGTGGCCGAGGAATCAGGCCTCATCGTTCCCATCGGACGTTGGGTTATCCAAACCGCCTGCAGGCAGAATGTCGCCTGGCAAAATGAAGGACTGCCCCCGGTTTGCATAGCCGTTAATTTATCCCTGCGACAGTTGCTGGATGAAAACCTTATTTACGACATTGAAAAAGCCCTGAAAGAAGCCGGCATGAGACCTGAGCTTTTAGAATTGGAAATCACGGAAAGCATGGTCATGCATAACCCCGGCCGTATGATCGGCGTCCTGGCCAGCATAAAAAGACTGGGAGTACGGCTGGCTATCGATGATTTTGGCACCGGATATTCATCCTTGGCGCAGCTTAAACGTTTCCCTGTGGACGCTCTTAAGGTCGACCGTTCTTTTATCCGTAATCTTCCCAGCGCTTCGGAAGACAAAGCAATTACTGAAGCAATTATTTCCATGGGAAAAACACTTAGTTTAACTGTAGTAGCCGAAGGGGTGGAAACGGAAGAACAGATGAATTTCCTGCGCGAGCGTTCCTGCGATGAATTGCAGGGATATTATTTTAGCCGGCCAATACCTGCAGACAAATTTGCTGAATTATTAAGAGATCATGTTCCTGCCCCGATGAAATGAAATAAAATAAAACGGCAACTTTCATGAAATATCCTTACGGACGGCGAATAAACCATTTGGTTATTCTATTTTTTCTTATCAGCAAAAACATAATTTTGTTTTTCCAAAAACACTTCCGCGTCGGCAGGAACTGAAGAAGTCATCCAGACGTTGCCGCCGATTACCGCGCGGTCTCCGATAACCGTTTTACCGCCCAGAATCGTGGCGTTGGCGTAGATAATTACATCGTTGCCGATTGTCGGATGGCGTTTCTGATTGCGCAGGTTCTGACAGTCCTCCCGCGAGAGCGACAATGCTCCCAAAGTCACGCCCTGATAAATGCGCACGCGGTCGCCAATGGTGCATGTTTCTCCAATGACCACGCCTGTTCCGTGATCGATGAAAAAACTTTCTCCGATATGCGCCGCCGGATGAATGTCAATGCCGGTCAGGCTGTGCGCGTGCTCCGTCATGATCCTGGGTATCAGCGGCACATTCAGGTGATAAAGTTCATGCGCCACGCGGTAAACCATAATCGCCCAGAGGCCTGGATAGCTGAATATTATTTCGTCATAACCCTTGGCCGCGGGATCACCTTCATAAGATGCGCGAATGTCCTTGGCCAGCATTGTTCTGATTTTTGTCAAACCTTTTAAAAATTCGATTGTAATTTTCTGGCCCGTCTCTTCACATTTTATGCACGACTGATTATGCCGGATGCAATCATGCCTGAGCGCCAGAATCACCTGTTCGGATAAAACTTCATAAAGCGATGTCACCTGCTGACCGAGATAATACTCGAGATTGGTCTGATCCAGCCTCGTCTTGATAAAATAACCCGGATAAAGGATAAGTGCCAGGCGCCTGATAATATCGATAATTGCTTCCCGGTAAGGTATTGGCTCGGTGCTCACATGGTCGAAACAACCCTCCCTGTTACACGACAAGACAAGTTCGTCCACGATATCCGGGATGGCCGCCCGAAAATCGTGGGCGGCGCTTAATTCTTGTTTGCATTCATCGTCGCTGCGGGCGCTTTTCATTTAAACATTCTCCTCTATTGATTTGTGCAGGCCTGGTTCCAGAAAGGCGACATGCCGCGCAAACGCTCGATAATCGCGGGCATTTTTTCAATGACAAAATCGATTTCTTTCTCCGTGTTATAAATGCTTAAACTGAAGCGCACGGAACCGTGAGCCATGGTAAAAGGAACGCCCATCGCACGCAGAACATGCGATGGCTGGAGGGATCCTGACGTGCAGGCGGAACCGGAGGAGGCGCAAATTCCCAGTTCGTTCATCAAAAGCAGGATGGCCTCTCCTTCCACATATTCAAAACTGATATTCGTGGTGTTGGGCAGGCGGTTTTCCGTTTCTCCGTTCACGCGGCTCTGCGGTATTCTTTTTAAAAGTTCTCCTTCGAGCTTATCGCGCAGTTTATTCACGCAGGTATTTTCCTTATCCATATTTTTTGCCGCCAGTTCGCAGGCCTTGCCCAGGCCGATAATGCCGGGCGCGTTCTCCGTTCCGCCACGACGTTCTTTTTCCTGATGTCCGCCAATCAAAAAAGGCGAATATTTAGTGCCCCGGCGAATGTATAAAACACCAACGCCTTTTGGGGCGTGCAGTTTATGTCCGGAGATGGAAAGCATATCGATAACGTTTTTCTGCATGTTTATCGGGATTTTGCCCGCCACCTGGACGGCGTCGGTGTGGAATAAAATGCCTTTTTCATGCGCCATTGCCGCCGCTTCCGCCACGGGAAATATCACTCCTGTCTCATTGTTGCCCCACATCAGACTCACGATAGCCGTGTCCGGAGTCATATTTTTTTCCAGATTTTCCAGATCCAAAATTCCATTCTTATCTACCGGCAGTTCGGTTATCCTATACCCCTGAGTGGCGAGATGCGCGCATAACGCCCGCACCGCCGGATGTTCCACGCGGCTGGTTATAATGTGTTTTTTATCCGGTTGAGTCACCAAGGCGGACCGAATAGCGGAATTGTCGCTTTCGGTGCCGCAACTGGTAAATATGATTTCTTCCGGCATTGCGCCGATAAGTGCGGCAACCTGTTCCCGCGCCGCGCGAATTTTTTGTCCCACCTGGCCGCCGAAAGTGTGCATGCTGGATGGATTTCCGTAAAATTCACGGAAATAAGGGAGCATCGCTTCCAGAACTTCCTCAGCTACCTGTGTGGTCGCGTTATTATCCAGATATATTACGCTCACTTTTCCACCTCCTCCACGATCAAATCAGGCGAGACAAATTCCTTCAATTTAAATTCCACAAAATTTTTCAAGGTAATGTTGGAGGCCTTGCAGGTGGCGCAGGCGCCGCGCGTGGCTACGAGAACGCGATTGCCGATAATATCGATAATTTCTATATCGCCGCCGTCGTGCTTAAGCGAAGGCCTGATCTCTCTTTCGATTGTCTCCTGAATCATCTGAATTTTCTGCAGGTTCGTCATTTTCGGTTTTACAGGCTTCGCTTCTTTTTTTACCCTATCAATAATAGCCTGGATATCTTCATGACAGCCGCCGCAGCCTCCCCCGGCTTTAGTGTAGTTGGTGACTTCTTCGATGGTAGTGAGATTATTTTCCCTGATTGCTTTTTCTATCTCCTTATCCGTAACGCCGAAGCATCCGCAGATTATCTTTTCATCAGCGCTGGCCGCCGGAACACCGCGATAATTTTCAACTGCTTTTTCCAGGGCCTGTTTTCCTAAAACGGAGCAATGCATTTTTTCATCCGGCAGCCCTCCCAGATATTTGGCGATATCCCGGTTGGTCACTTTTAGGGCTTCGTCCACTGTCATGCCCTTAATCATTTCTGTAAGGGCGGAGGAAGAGGCAATCGCGCTGGCGCAACCGAAAGTCTTGAATTTGGCGTCTTTGATTTTTTTATTTTCATCAAGCTTAAAAGTAAGCTTCAGCGCGTCACCGCAGGCGAGCGACCCAACCTCGGCCACGCCGTCGGGATTTTCAATCTCACCCACATTTCGCGGATTCAAAAAGTGATCTTTTACTTTATCGGTATATTCCCACATGATTCGCTCCTTACTGATGAGGATAAAATTTTAAAATCGCTGCTTCATGCCACTTGTAAAAATAATTTCCGGACTTTATTTATTCCGTGAATAAATATTTCAGGCAGCATCTTTTGGTGGAGGCGGCGGGAGTCGAACCCGCGTCCGAAAACCTTCCGCTGGAGAATCTACGCACATAGCCTTTGCTTTAAATTCACGCCGGCTTGCTCCCAAAGGCGGGATCGCGCCGCGCTATCCTGATTAGATTTCGCCTTGCTTCTTCAGGAAAAAAGTTTGGCTATCCTGCCTTAATGACGTTCCTGGCCAGCCGACAGGAAAACCGGTTGGAACGTTAGCCGACTTAAGCGGCTAAAGCGTAATCGTAGTTGTCTGCGATTATATGTTTCCTACCTGTTTAACGAGGCCTGTAGGAACCTCGGTGCGCATCTACAACTTCAAATGTCCTCGTCGAAACCGTGACGCCCCCAATTTTTTATTTAATATATTAAGTAAATGACTTTTTGTCAAAAAAACAATTCACCCGGTGGTGCCAAAAACTATTACAAATATAAGGATTTATTTCAAGTTTACTAAGTACGCTTATTTAATTTTTATGTTTTTTGATTTGAAGGCACGGGATATGTCCCGGCGCTCTTCCCTTCTTTTGATATCCTGACGGCGGTCATATAACTTTTTGCCCCTACCCACACCTATTTCCACTTTGACCATACTTCTTTTGAAATAAAGGCGCAGAGGAATTAATGACAATCCTTTTTCGCGTGATTTTCCGAAAAGGCGACGGATCTCCCGTTTATGCAAAAGAAGCTTCCGTGCGCGCAGCGGATCATGATTGTAACGATTGCCGTGATCGTAGTGGCCAATATGCAGTTCGCGTAGAAAAACCTCATTATCTTTAACAACCGCGTAGCTGTCTTTCAAATTGGCATTTCCCGCGCGCAGCGCTTTGACCTCCGTGCCGGTAAGCACCATCCCCGCTTCCAGCTTATCCGTTATTTCGTAATCACGGCGCGCGGTTTTATTGGAGGCGATAAGCTTTTCTCCTGTGTTTTCCTTTTTCATATCCGCAGTTTCACATTAAACTTAAAAGATTTCTATATCTTTTTTGACAAAGGCAGTAAATAATCCGGTTTTACATGGCTCATCGCCCTGAAAATGTTATCCCGTATTTTTTTATGGTCTTTGGAAAGATCATCCAACAAATTTTTCACATATATTCTTTTGGAAGTTTTGCTGGTCGGGCACTCGTTTTCGACAAAGGGAAACTGCCTTTCCCAACAGTATTTTTTTACAATGTCTTCCCGCAGATAAATCAGCGGCCTGATAATATTCATTTTTCCGCTGAAAATGCTTTGGTTGGGAACCATGGTGCTGATTTCCCTGCCGAAAAAAATATTTATCAGCAAGGTCTCAATTACATCATCGCGGTGATGCGCGAAAGCGATTTTATTGCACCCGTGTTCGGCGGCAATTTCAAATATTCGCTTTCGCCTCAGTCGTGAGCACAAAAAACACGGATTTTTTTTGTTAAAACCGGAATGCGCCAGGGGCCCGATATTTGTTTTCTCCAGCACATAGCGGTAATTATTTTCGCTTAAATATTTTTCCAGCGAATTGTAGGCCTTGTAAGATTCATCAAATCCCATGTCAATATTTACGGCGATAAAGGAAAAATCGGGCACAAATACCATCGGCGAATCAAGCAAATCCAAGAGAGCATAGCTGTCCGCTCCGCCGGATAATCCTACCAGCAATGTGTCTCCCCTTTCGATCATTCCGTAATCGATAACGGCTCTTTCCAGCCATTTTTTCATATGGCGGAAAAGTCGTGTGTCTTTCGTTTTCGTGTTTCTTTTTTCCATTATTTTTTTTCGCGCTGGTTTGCCTGTATATATGAAACAACCATATACTTAAATAATCCTAAACAACGTTTATTGAAGGAAAAGGCCTCTTTTAGAGAAATTTGAACAGGCGGCGGCGCAGCACTTCCATCTCCGCCCTGTTTTCGGTGAGCGAATAAACTTTTTCTTTCTTGCTGCCTTTAGCTTCTTTGGAAATGGCGGAAATCAGCTCCGCGTCCTGCATAAATCTCATCATATTGGCGTAGTTAACCTGGGATAGAGCCTCTTTGCGCATTACTTCGCCCTTCCGATAAAGGCGATCAGCCAATATTTTGATTTTCTTGAGCCATTCCTTCTCATCAAGGGGTTTCTTCTTTAAATAAGAGCAGCTTTTTACCACCACCCAGTATGATTCCAGATAATTGTGAATCAGTCCGGCAAAAGCTCTAAGCTTCATTCTGCCGCGACCCTTAATTTCTATCCACGCGCCGTCTTCACGTTCCTCTACATTTATCATTTTCCTGTTATAGAGGTATTCCATTACGCCGTTTACCTCTTCAACATCATCTGTTTTTTCATCAAAAATGAATTCATTCCACAAAAGTCTTTTGAGAAATTTGTAATCACCCAGCACTCGGCTCAGGGGAATTATGTCCTCGTTGCTCTTAATCATCGAAGTCGCGACAAAGCAAATCGGCACGAAGAAATGCAAGACGTTGTTTTTATAATATTCCAGATACAATCTTTTGTCTTCATCCAGCGAATACACCACTTCCTGAAATTCTTCGTCTTCCTCTTCTTCCGCGCCAAATTTCGTGATGAGATTAGACTGCGTCAGCATGTTTATCGCGTCAGTAATTGCTTTTTCCCGGCTGGCGAAGGTTGCCGCTAATTTTACTTTTTTCATCAGCAGATATTCATAGAATTCATTAAGATTGTCCATCAACTCATCATGGGAAATTCCCCGCCGATAATGACTCAGGATAACCGCGGCCACAAGGGCAAAAGGCGTGACCACGGATACTTCATTTATCTTCAGCACAATCTCGTAGCCGATTTTTCTGTATAGCGCCTGCCTTTCGTCAAGCGTCATTTTTTCAATGGGCTTTTCCTGTGCGGCAAGATATTCTTTCATAATTATCGGTTCGCCGATATTCAGATATACGCGCCCGAAACGCTTGCGCAGTATTTTGCTCGTCTTGATTATCTCTGCGGCGTTCTCCGCTTTCTTGGGCGCCCCAGCCAGTTCCTTCAAATATGATTTTTCTTCAATAATGCGGTCATAGCCGAGGTAAACGGGAATGGCGGCAAAATTTTCACAATACTTATCCTGCAGCGCCTGTATCACCATGGACAGAAGACCGTATTTAGGCATGACCATTTTACCGGTTCTGCTGCGTCCGCCTTCAATAAAAAACTCCAGCGGGAAATCCTCCTTGAGTAGAATAGCTATATATTTGGTGAAAACCTCGGAATAAAGTTCATCGTCGCGGAAACTCCGCCGCATGAAAAAAGCTCCGGATTTGCGGAAAATGTAACCCATCGGAAAAAACGTTAAATTATCGCCCGCCGCGATAAAGGTAAGCTGGATATTATTCACGTAGAGGACATAGGAAAATATCAGATAATCGATATGGGAGCGGTGGCACGGGATAACGACAAAAGGCATTTTTTTGGAAATATTGCGCAGCTTGGCCAATCCTTCATTATCCACAACAAGTCCGTCATAAATATTGTTCCATAGCCAGGTAAGCAGCCTCAATAATATCTGAATCATGGTTTCGCTGTAGTCCGCGGCGATTTCATATAGATGACTTTGCGCCTGTCTTATAACCTTGCTCTTGTCTTTCTTATGGCGGCGGGCATAATCAGATATGAATTTTCGCAAATTTTCGTCATTCATGACCATGCCGATAATTTCATCTTTCGATTTCAAAACAGGACCGACTACCGCTGTTTTCTCTTTTTCAATGCGGTCAACGAGCTCTCCGCGCAGATCGTGTATTATTGTCTCCTGCGGGGTATTTTCACCGCATATGTTCAAATATTCCGCAAGGTTTACGGGCTCGGAAGGAATCATAAAAGCCTTGTTGGCGTAGCGTATAAACGTGATTAAACGACGGATCGCTCCGGTATGTTCCGTCTGGCCGAAAAGAATATTGATTATGCTTTCATCTTCCTTTTCTCTGCGCCTGCCGTACGAAATTAGCACAGGCACAATGAATATCGGAAAATCTGCGTTTTTCTGCACGTTTATCAGGCTGGCGATTCCGCTTTCCGCTGTTTTGTTTTCAATAAATTCGGACTCTCCCAGATGAATGATAATGCTGTTTTTTTCGCGAACAATAGCTTTGAGATAAGTCAGCTTTCCCGCCCATGCTCTTTTCTTGCTGATTAAGTGGCGAAAAAAGGAAAACCAGAAAAACTTGATCATCTTTGGGAAAGGCTGCCAGAAAGACATGTTCATGCCGTGCCCGTAAACCGGCTGCGGCATCCCTTTTCTTCCCGCCATTTCATAAATGATCAGGCTGTTAAGCTTACTGCGCTGTTTGAGCGCGTAAACAACGACGCCGCGCGTGGCCAGTTCCTTTATCGATTCCACATATTCATCGGCTATGGATATGCGCGAAAGAAATATCTTCGCGAGCTGAAAACGTAGAAAATCCTGCTTTGCGTAAATACGTCCGGAATAAAATTTACTATCCAGATATCTTTTTACTTTTTTTGATTTATCAACCATAAATAATTTTTAGATAATTTTAAAAAACACGCACTTCTGCGGCATGTAAATTAATGAATATTCAACTCCGGCAATTGAGTTTCGCGGGAGATCCTTTTTTATGATTTGACAATACATTTTGTTCATCATCACATTGAAATTCACTCGGAAACCTCTTGAGCATGTATTCCTGGACATGGCTGCGCACTTCCTGGGCGGTGTTAAAAGACAGCGCTTTCTCCAGCAGTTCTTTTGATTCAGTAACAGTTGCCTGGCGGATTATCCTCTTAATGCGGGGAATTGCCAGGTGATTCATGCTTAATTCATCCAGTTGCAGCCCGAGAAGTACGAGCACATAGAGAGGATCGCCGGCCATTTCTCCGCACATGGCCACGGTGATTTTCGCCTCATGCGCCGCGGTAACCACTTTTTTAATCATCTTTAAAATCGCCGGATGCAAAGGTTCATATAAATAAGTCAATCTTTCGTTGGCCCGGTCAATCGCCAACGCGTACTGTGTCAGGTCATTTGTGCCAATGCTGAAAAAATCGACTTCCCGCGCCAGTTGGTCGGCGATCTCCACCGCCGCGGGCACTTCGATCATCGCTCCAACTTCCATTTGCGGCGCGATTTCCACTCCTTTGGCGAGCAGTTCATCTTTTGTTTCCTGTAAAAGTTTCTTTGCCTGTCTGATCTCTTCCACGCCGGAAATCATCGGAAACAAAATACGTACCTTCCCTGAAGCGCTGGCGCTCCAGATAGCCCTGAGCTGTGTTTTGAAAAGTTCAACTTCCTTAAGGCAGTAACGGATAGCCCGCAGTCCCATTTGTGGATTGAGTTCCTTAACATGCCTCTGATCCGGCGCGATCTTATCTCCGCCCAGATCGAATGTCCTTATTGTCGCCCAGCGCAGATCTTTGGATTTTACCACCTGCAAATAATTGTTAAGGTGCTCCTCTTCCGAAGGCAGATCATGACGGCTTATATAGATAAATTCCGTGCGATACAGTCCGATATGCTCCGCGCCGTGTGCCACCGCCGAAGGTATTTCCTCGACAAATTCAATATTGCCTCCTATCTGCAACAGATATCTGTCTTTCGTTTCGGCGGGTAACTTCGCGTATTTCATGTTCTCATCGTCTATCGCCGAGTAGTGGAGTCTTTTTTCCTCGTATCTCTTAATCACTTCCGGATACGGATTGACGATGACCACGCCGGAAATACCGTCAACTATTATCTCATCGCCCGTTTTCACCACTTGGGTGATATTTCCCAGACCGGCTACGGCGGGAAGCTCCATCGCGCGCGAAACAATGGCCGTGTGCGAGGTGCGGCCGCCGATATCCGTGGCAAAACCTATAACTTTATCCATTTTCATCTGGGCCGTATCCGCGGGCGACAAATCGGGCGCGACAACTATCACCTGCCCGCCGATATCCAGAACGATTTCCCTCTTTTCTCCGGTGAGATTACGCAGCACTCTCTGGCCCACGTACTCGATGTCGCTCATACGGTCACGAATGTAGGCATCGCTTACCTGTTCGAAGATTTCCTTGTAATGATCAAGCGTCAGCCGCAGCGCCCACTCCGCGTTGATGCCCATGCGCCGGATATATTTAATCGTCCGGTTCACAAATTTTTTGTCTTTCAGTATCAAAATATGAACGTCAATAATATAGAGCGGTTCGTTGATGCCGGATTTTTTCAGCTTACCCTGGATTTCCAAAAGCTGCTTCTCCGATTCTTTGAGCGCCTCTTTGAATCTGTCTATTTCCTTGGGAATCGAAGACAACTTCTTCAATTTATAGAAGGAAACATTCGTATCGAGCGGATCAAACAAATAAGCCTTACCGATAACAACACCCGGCGATACCCCTAAACCTTTAAGAGCGAATGTTTTTTTTGCCTGATCTGGACTCATCTTCTTTTATTCTTCTCCAAATTTATTTTCAATCAACTCTCCCAGAGCTTTCAGCGCGGCTGCGGCGTCATCGCCCTGCGCCCTGATGGTCAACTCGCCTTCATACGGGCAGGCAAGCGTAAGAATACCCAGAATGCTTTTACCGTCGGCTGTTTCGCTGTTGTGCGCGACATCAATCTTAGAGTTAAACTTTTCTGCCACTTTAACAAAAGAAGCCGCCGCCCTCGCATGCATTCCCAATTTATTTTTTAATTTATAAGTTCTCGTTTCTATCAATTAACCATTTCTCTGAGTGAAGTAATTATAAAAAAAACTGCAACTACCCCGTAAATAATATAAATCTGCGACAATCCTTTTTTAATTAAAAAGTAAAAAAGCAAAACAACGATGATTGAAGCCACCGCCATAACAATACCGTATGCATTAAGAATGGACGAATACTCGGCGTAAGACAGCCAAACCGCGAATACGGCAATAATCACCAGGGAGAACCAGCGAATAATGGAAGTGATACGCGGCAGATTAAGCGCGCGGATAAATTCCATACCTTGCTTCCCTCTTCTGTATCCCTCCATAAATCCTTTAATCCGCACAAAAAGATGCGGCGGCGTATAAACCAGCAAAAAAGCCAAAGGCGCCACAACCACTCCGGCCAGCGCCAAAACAAAGGCGATAATACCGGCAAAGGGCCTCAGCGCGCCCCAGAAAAAAGTATCACCAATGGCGGCATAAGGCCCCATCAACCCGTTTTTTACGGCCAGCACTTCGGATGCGTCATCCTTCCCGATTTTGTCTTCTTCAAGACGTATAACCGAGCCGAGCAAAGGCGCGGAAAAATAGGGGTGGCTGTTATACATCTGCAAATGCCTGGCCAGCAGCGCCTGGGCGTCTTTTTTATCCAATTTACAGGCGTAAATCAGCGGAATTATCGCAAAAGAAAAACCCAAATTCTGCATTCGCCGAAAATTCAATGCCGCGTGAATAAAAAAAGATCGCAGCAAAATTCTGGCTAAAGTTGATTTTTTCACTACTTGCCAACTTAAATAATCTATTTAGGTACTTATGCAATGCGGCACGGCCACTTTAGGTAACACAAATGGCAGTATGTGTCAATTTGTGAATAAATTGAATAATTAGAAATTTTGCTGAAAAAACAACCCTTTCTTGCACGAAAAAGGTAAAATTTAATCCTTGGATAAGTTCTCCTAAGACCCCTTTTTGTTATGGAGCTTTATCCTATTGATAACCGATTTCCGGCGACAGTTTTATTCTGCTTTTCACGAAAACGCCGCTGCCCCTGCCAATTTCTCTATCAGTATCATCATATAGTACGGATTCGGCCCAATATTGCGTTTTTGATGAATTGACAACTTTTCCCATGGCACGGATAACGCCTTCAGAAATAGGACGCATAAAGTAGATATTAAAACTTACCGTAAGCACAAAAACGTCTTCGACCAGGGAATTCACGGCGAAAAAAGCGGCGTTGTCAAGCGCCAGAAAATACATGGCGCCGTGCAGCGATCCCGCGGCATGAAAGAGTTTATGCTTTACCGGCAAGATTATTTCCGCCTGCGCCCGGCTTATTTTCACCCGTGCTCCGACAAGCTGAACAATCGGCGCTGAGTGCATCAGGCTTTCCAGTTTTTGATAATGATTTTTTTCCGACATAGACAATTACTCCATAAAAAAAGCGTGTTCACGAAATAAGCAAATTTTTTAGACTACATCGTGAACACGCTTTTCAATTTATTTTATTTCTTGCTACTTTAAGTTGGTATAGTTGTCAAAGATTACCTGCCCTTTTTGGTGTTTCTGGCGATATCCGCCATGACCACCACCGCTTCAGACAGGAAGTAAAAAACAACCAGCACGAAAAAGGCAACCAGCCAGCCCCCGACAATAAAAGTAAGTCCGCCCAAAAAATCCGATCCCGCGCCGTAGCCGTGTTTGAATATCGATACTTTTCTGATGAAATAAAAAGCGTTACCGCCGATGAACCAGATTAATATTCCACCGGCCAGGGAGATGACCACTCCAAAAGCGGCATATACTTCTCCGCAGAGCTTGAAGAAAACGGAGGCGATAGGTATAACCGTGTAGTCCCCATCCGGAAGCGCCGATATATCATTCGCGCGCATAAGAAGTGCATGCACCACCATATAAATCGCAAAAATAAACAAAAGCTGAAATATGACCACGCCGGCGATAGTCTGCACGTTATCACCGGAAATAGATTTCCAGATAACTACCCAGGCCACCAAGCCGGAGATTGTAATAACCAGCGCCAACACACGCAAAAATATGGCAAACGCTTTTCTGAAAAATTCCCCCTCTGAAATCGCTTCAATAACTTTCTTCATGAACAAATACTTTTCCATAATAATCTCCCTTCTTTATACCATAGATTCATTCTATTATTTACTTAATGATACATGAAATTTTGCTTTTCTACGATTAATTGGCGCTTTAAGTCAACAACAAAATTTTATCTCCGTAAGCTTCACTGGCTTCTGGCGCGCCGCCTTTAAATACTTTTTAAGATTAATTATTTATTTTCAGCAGGCGCGCGTTGATGGCCACAATAACAGTGCTTAAAGACATTAAAACCGCGCCGATAGCGGGGCTGATGACAATTCCCGCGTTGTAAAGAACGCCGGCGGCCAGCGGTATGGCCACGACGTTGTAACCCGTCGCCCAGATAAGGTTTTGAATAAGCTTGCTGTAAGTGGCCTTGGCCAAACTGATAACGCCCAGAACATCATGCGGGTTGGAACGCACGAGAATTATATCCGCCGTCTCTATCGCCACATCCGTGCCCGCGCCCACGGCAATGCCCACATCGGCCTGCGCCAGCGCGGGCGCGTCATTGATGCCGTCACCGGTCATGGCCACAATATACCCGCGTGACTGCACTTCTTTGACCTTTTGCGCCTTCTGATGCGGCAGAACTTCGGCAAAATATTCATCAAGTCCTATTTCATCGGAAACCCATTTGGCCACCATGCGGTTATCGCCGGTGAGCATCATGCATTTCACGCCCTGATTCTGCAACCGGACAATCGCGTCTTTTGCTTCCGGACGCAGCAGATCCGCCAAAGCGATTGCTCCCGCGATTTTGCTCTCAATAAGCACATAAACTACTGTTTTCCCCTGCGCTTGCAGTTGCACAATTCTTTTATCCTGCTCTTCAGCTATATTTTTGCTTACGTAAGCGGGGCTTACCACCTGCACCAGCTTTCCGTTAACTTTGCCCTGGGCGCCGCTTCCCGGAAGCGTTTTAAAACCTTCCGGATGAATCTTTTTCTCAGCCGCCGCCACGATACCCTTGGCCAATGGGTGCTCGGAGTGCATTTCGATGGAGGCCGCGTATGACAACACTTCTTCTTTCGTCAGGTGATCATCAAATATAAGCACATCCGTCACACCGAATTTCCCCTGCGTGAGCGTGCCTGTTTTGTCAAAAATC